>NZ_JBRAKS010000273.1:0-5308 GCF_052745115.1 Candidatus Jordarchaeum sp. | reverse complement strand
GTTGGGCGGAGACACACACAAAACGCCTGCAAGAGCGGAGAGGTTCATGCCCCAAGGCAGGTGCCCTGCCCTATGAAGCAGGAACCGAACACCATTTAGGCGGTGTCCTAAATGGGTAAGTTTCGGACAACGGTTCCCTTGTTTAGATGGAGTTGGTGTGGTTGATGCGTGCAGCCAGAGTCTTTTGTCTGCTCTACCACTAGCCGGGGTCAAAGTCTGGGTAGCGATTTCACTGGGATTGAATAGGTTCTATACTGAAAGTTTCTGTGTCTATTTTTCTTGGTTGCGGTTCCGCGAGATTGTTTCCCGGAGTTCTGGTGGCAACGGGTCTATACTGACTATAAACCTGTCTATCATTACAAGTTTAGAAAACGGATTATGTTCCATCATATGGGTTGTGGAAAACTCTCTGTCCCATACTCTCATTTTGAACATGTCACGGATTTGCTTTGACTTCTGTGTGGCAGTGCTCTTAGATGTGCCAAAGTATTTGCTGATGTCACTGACGCTGGCGTATGGTTTGAAGCTTGGGTCAAAGAGAAAGTTGATGCTGCCTATGGCGTGAATGACTGCCGCAGCCCATATTTCCAGTCTACCATAAAGAAACCTATGCATTACCCATAATTATCGTGGATAATTTTTGCTCTCTAATTTTTTATCATATACGTAATATTTTTTATCGTGGGAACAAGAAAATATGCGTATCTTGCATAAAATTAGAGGAAAGCAATTACTCGTAGCACTTATGGGTAATGCATAGATAAAGAAACGGGACATTCCGCTTCCGCGACATCTTTCGGATAAGTTTCTCACATAACTCCTTATACTCCTCATCAAGATACCTGTCGCAAAAACCCGCGGTCATATCAATCAACTGCTGCGTCTTCTCCACAGTAACGGACTTATCTGCCAATCCCTAACACCCTTTTTCCAATCCATTCCTTTATGCTACATGTTGAAAGCTTAAAAATAATTATATAAAACCTTCCAAGCCAACCAAAATCAGCGCTAGGATAGAATACACTCCGTTTTCAAAACCACATAACAGAAGAGTCTTTTAATTTGTGCAGCTGCAAAAGCTAACCGCTCCACCTTATCACTAAACCTGATAGATTAATTCATCTGCTTCACAATCCCGGCAAGTAAACAGTCCTTTAGTGACAGGATTTGAAGGTTTGAAAAATTTTTTATTCAAGTATTTAATTTCACTTGTAGATTAAGTTCCCTATCCTTAGTGAAGTGAACTGAAAGATTTGTATTTGTTTCAGTATTCGTAGCTGGAAGAAAGCCACCCTTTATAGTATTTCTAACAATTTTTGTGGGAAAGCAATTATAAAATTTACCATTTTAAGGCTTATTTACCGAAAAGGAGCCGAAATAATTCTTTTTTCATATACTTCAAAAAGACAAAAATTTCGATTCTGGTTCTTTTGTTTTGCTTGTCGTGGTTTTTCGTCTCATATTGTGGTGGTTTTTTGCCACTCTTTCTACTTTAGGGTGGTTCGAGAGCTTTTTAAATAATGGGTTCGGGTTGGAGGTTTCAAAAAGAGGCGTTAAAAACGCTTCTTTTGGGAAAATAGGGAAAAATAATGGTGCCCAAGCGCAATCCCTCACCACCAAAAAATACCTGAAACACAATCCCTCCCCCCTCACTCCATTCCCTAGTATCACATAAGAACAGGTGGGAAACAATTCAAATCCTAGCAAAGAATCAGCACCATATTCAAAATTTCTTGAAATATTATATTACCTAATAATTAATTCTTTCCATGGTTCTTCTTCGATATTTCTGTGTCAACTTGTACGAGTTTTCCGTATAATTAGAGAAAACATAGAAATTAGCTCCTGAAAGGACAGGTATTATAACAACGCAATCCCAGTTTGAATCCAATACTTTCAAACCGTGTGGTTTTAAAAGTTTTTAAATCCATTTTTCACACATTTGTGAATTCTATAGTGATGTTTGGGACTCTTTCAACCTTTGAACCACCTATTTTTTGGGAACTGTGCTGGAATATCTTTGAGCGACGCACATAAACCTCTCTCTAAAACGGGAAGGATTTAAAGTTGCTAAAACCAAACCTTCAAAGAACCAGAATCGATAAATTGGGTATTTTGTTGTAAAGATGTTTATGGAAAGCAATAGGATTTGATGAAAAGGAAGTTGGGCTCCCGTTTACAAATCTTTATTAAACCCAAAATCTAAGATTCACCTGAATTTCATTTCCATAATTCGGGTAGGTGTTTGCTTCTTGTCTGTGGTAGACTTTTCCAGTTTGGTTGAATCAGTGTCCAGCTACAGTAAAAAGGCTTTGCTGATCCGTATGATCGCTCATGGCTTAGTTAAAGCGGGAAACGTTGATGGAGCGGTTAAGATTGTTTCCGCTTTTCCAGATGCTGCATGGCGACTGGAGCTTTTGTTAGAACTGTCCCTCTTTTTGGCTGATACGGATGACTGCGAGAGCGCTTTAAGACTCCTTAAGAGTGTCAAAGATGAAGACGTTGTTCTTGAGGCACTCTTAGAAGTTTGGGACTTTGAGAGGGTTGAAGAAGTATTGAAAGACTTTGGAATTAATGGAGAGAGAGTAAAAAGGGCTGTAAGGAAGTTTGGAAATTACCAGCTATTTGACTGGTTTAGCTTTCTTGTTGAGGCTGGTAGGGTGGATGAGGCGTTAGAAGCGGTTCGGGGGTTTGAAGAGGATCATTATCGCTTAAGGGGTTTAATCACTGTTATGGGTGCGTTGGCGAAGGTAGGAGATGAAAGTTACAAGGAGGTTTTGGACGAGGTTTCGGATGCTGCGGATAGCTTGTCTGATTATGACTATGATAATGTAATGGCTAACACAGCAGTGGAGTTGGCGTCTGTAGAAAAGGGGGAGACGGCTCTCAATATGGCTTACGAAATTGATGACGACTACACGTTTGTATCCACTCTTATAGATTGTTTACCGTACTTTGAGGGGAAGCTTTTTGAAAACACGTTTAACGAAATCTTGGACGTTGCTGACGAATTACCTGAGGAGGAGAGAGGTGATCTTTTAATTGACCTTTTTTGCGCCGTTTTAGATTTGCCAGAGACGAATAAGCCTCTCTTTGAAAGAATTATTAGGAGCGTTTCCATAGAGTCCATTCAAGGCTTAATGCAAATTTGCTACGCGCAAAGGCTCTCAGAGAATGGTGATGAAACCTTTAAGGAGTTTTACCGGGAGGGTATGAAAACTTTAAGAAAAACCACTGGTGAAACTCGGTTTCACGTGGCGAGAGCTTTAGTTGAGTTTATCCCTAAGGGGTTTACAGACGAACTTATAAAGTTCATTAAAGAGATTCCTGACGTGAAAGAACAAAGCCTACTGCTCTCTGAGCTATCCGTATCAAAAAGTTCCACGGAAGAAACCGAAGATGCTTTAAAGATTGCCAGGAGCATAACTATGCGAGAAGAGAAATCAGCGGCTCTCTACCAGTTGGCTTGCGCCACACATGATGAAGACTTCGAGCATGCTCTAAACACTGCCAACGAGATTCCGGACAGGAGTTGGCGTGAGAGAGCTTTTTCCTACCTATTCGCAAGCGCCCTAGGTAAGGGCGAATTCAGACAAGACCTTTTTGGTAAAGTTATGGCTGGCTTGACCAATAGAGATGAGGAAGGTGCGCTCTTGATTCTTACTCCAATGGTCATAAGCTTGGCGACGGCTGGTAGGAAGGAGCTGGAGGATGTGGTTAACCAAATATCGAAGCTCGATTACTTGAATACCTTAAGGAAAGCCTTACCGCTTCTTATGGCAGGAAATGTGGAAGAAGCTCTGAAAGTTGCAAGAGAGGGGAGTTCGGGGTTGGTTAAAACATTACTGCTCTCCTCCATAGCTGTGAGGTCTTTCCAAAAGAGCACATCTTCCCCTAGGAAGATTCTGGATGAGGCTAGGAGAGAGGTTAAGAGGATTGAGGACGAATATATGAGAAGCTACGCTTTAACTATAATAAGCTTTGCTTTAGCGGTTACAACACGGGTGAAGAACGCTCTGGAAATTTTATTGGATGAACCCCTTACAGAATATAGCAAAGAGGCATTGTTTGAAGTATTGGTTCGCCTCAGTTCCACTCGCCATGTTGATGATTTAATTAAAGTTGTTCAGAGTTTTAAAACAGAACATAAACTACTTATTGTTGTACGAATCATAGCTTACATCTACCTGAAGGGTTATAGGAGCGTGTTGGATAAAGTATTAGACACTCTGATCTCCTATGACCCGTCTACCATTCCACATTTGATAAACATGTTTGAAGACTTTGAGGCCCCTGAGTTTATTCAGAAACTAATTGAGAAACACGAGGATAAGACTCAAGGCTTTTCATTTTTGGGCTCAACTTACGCCTTTAAAGGAGAGGTGGAGCAAGCCAAGGGGGCCTTCCAGAAAGCCCTAGAAGAATTAAGCAAAATTCCCCCAGATGATGATCTTAGGTTTGACAACTTATATTTGGTTGTAACATACATGATAATGGCCGCTGATGAATCCTACTTAGATTTTGCAAAAAAATTTTTGCAAGAGGATGAATTTGAACTACTTTCCCAGCTTTTCAAAGCATCCAACTACGCTTCGAAGGAAAAGTTGGAAAAAGTGCGGGAAATCTTTCAAAGCATTAAGAGCAAGCACCTACTCAACGACATCTTCTTTCCTATGGTCATAGTAGCGGGTCGCATGAAAGATAAAAACTCTCTAATACTTTTAAAAGAGATTTTTGAAACCGAAGAAGCGGAGGCTCTCTCCAACTTTGAAATATCATACGCTTTTATACAATTTATACGGGTTGGTGGCGACATTAAAACCGCGGTAAAATTCATCGAGAAGAACTGGGCAGAAAATAAAGATCTTCTACACAAAATTGCACAATACTTTTTCGTGACAGAAAAAATAGATAAATTCAAAAAACTAGTCGAAAACATGAGCTATCATAACAAAGCGAGCACCATAAACACAATCACTTCAATGATAGCAGTCCACAACCCAGAAGAATTAGCGGAGCTGGCAGAGGATGTGCCAGTCTACACTAAAGATAAAGTTTTAGCAATTATCGCAGAGGAATACATGAGAAATGGAAAAATCGAAGAAGCATTAAGCACCGTAAGCAAGATAGCCTTAGGGGGGAACTACAATCAAGCCCTAAAGAACATGTTCCTAACACTACTAGAAAAATTAGCAAGAGAGTAAAAAACTTTCAATCTCCGTAGCTGGAGAACGGTTTTTGCAAGGGTTGTACCATTTTTTGCGCTCGTATGCGGAAGGTGTGGGGCGCATTTCAGCCGGTGAGTGGT
>NZ_JBRAKS010000272.1:0-5315 GCF_052745115.1 Candidatus Jordarchaeum sp. | reverse complement strand
GTACCACATAGCCATATATGGTATTATTTAGTATTAAATCTTCCTACTGTTGTAACCCCTTTTCATCTACGATGTATCGTGTCTGGAACTTTGAATCATCAGCCATTAATACTCCCATCCCTAAGTGTCTAATTGCTTAACATTTTGTAAACATATAAATTTTTGGCATATTATTGAAACTTTTACTTACCTGATATCCGATCTTTAAATTAAATTTAATATTGGCAGTTTAATTTGAGGGAATGCTTTTAGGCTTATGCTCCAAAATCAAAAAGTTTTTAGAAAATGCACTTAAACGCGTAGTAAAGGCTCTCAAAAAGCTAGGCTTTATAATATGTGAAATCTATTTATTCGATCGGAGGAATCTACTATGAAAAATTTGCATCTACCGATAATCATTGAGATGGATGAGGATAGGTATTATATTGTAAGCTGTCCCTTGTTTAAAGGTTGTCATTCCTATGGTGAGACTATAGATGAAGCTTTGGAAAATATTCGAGAAGTCATAGATATGTGTCTCGAGGGGAAAAATCTTGAGGTACTTAACAAGTTTATAGGATTTAGGGAACTTGAAGTAGTCCTAGATGTCTAAGCTTACTGTAATTAAGAGTCAACAGTTTTGCAATTTATCCTGTATATGGTTGGGGAGTAATTTTGAAAAAGTTTTTCAGAATGGGTTATAAAATTTCAGTCTTAATCGCAGAGATGGGTGTGGCGGGGGTTCTTTGTATTCGTGGCTTCTTGAACTAGTATGAAAATGTTTAAATATATGTTTAAACAGGTTTTTTCAGGTGGATGTTGTTGACTAAGACCATAACAATTCGAGATGATGTTTATAGGAAATTGGTAAGGATTAAGCGTGAGGATGAGAGTTTCAGCGAGCTTTTTGAGAGACTCGTGGAGGGTGTTAGCTCCATTGAAACTTTGAAGAAGCTTAGGGGCTGTGTTGAGTTCGTTGATAAGGAGAAGATGCTTTCTGAAATTTATGCTAGGAGGGCTGAGCGTAGACTATGATAGTGCTGGATACCGATGTTCTAATTGAAATTTTTGACAAGGGATCCGTTAAGGGGGATGCGGCTCTGAGTAAAATCCTCGAAAGTAATGAAGACATAGTTACAACCTCGATAAATCTCCATGAGATACTGTATGGTCTTCAAAAGTATGCGAAACCCGTTAAAGATGTTTTACTCCTGCGCGTGATTGATTACACAAAACAGGACGCTGGGTTATCTGCCGAATTAGAGCTGAAAGCTGAGAGCAAGGGGACTCCTGTAAGCAGAACCGACGCCATGATAGCTGCAACAGCTTTAAACAGGGGAGCAAAGTTGTTCACTTTCAATGTGAGCCATTTCAGTCCTCTCAAGGCTTTCGGTCTTGAATTTTTCCCCGGCTAGAAAATAGTCTTTTTGACACTTTCCACGAGTGAGGTTGGGAGATTCTCCCATCGAACAACCTGGTACGTTTAATGTCACTCTGGTCTCAGTTTCTAGTGTTTTGCTTCTAGTAGATTATGATTGTGGACCTTACTTGCAAGAGGATTTGATTTCTTTCTTTGAGGCTTTTTCTATTATTCTTTCCTATTCAATTTTTTAGAGTTGCATTAAAAAAATACAAAAATAACTTTTATGATGCGTTTAACTAAATTCTGGGTAGAAATTAGAATGCTAAATGTTTTTTAGGTTTGGGATAAATTTTACAGCCCAGATGATAAATAGTCAAAATTTCAATATTGACAGTTTGATTTAATAGCCCGCTTTTAGTTTTTTTCCAAAATCAGAGTGGAGATGGGAAGAGTTAAATATGGTTCGGGGTTGAAATAGTTTGAGGTTGACTGTGTAGGTTTGGACGGTTGTGGCCTATGAGGTTGAAGCTTCCAGACGGGAGAGAAGTGAATGGTGTCGAAGTCGGATTCAATGTTGTGAATGAAGAGTGGAGTGAGTTCAGGCTGGAGAATGGAAAAGTGTTACGCGTTAAACCTGTTGTTTTAAAGGTCTACGAGTTGGATGATTTGGACCCTCTAACCGGTGAACCCGATTATTTAGTAAGGTCCCAAACCGTTATCTCCGTCAGTTCTCCTAAGGAGGAAGAATAAATTGATAGAGCATTCAAGGGTTAAAGACTCTTCCCCTTATTGGGGAACCCAGAACGGTGAGGCGGAGTCGACTTGTGCGAGGGGAACCGTAAGTACCACTATTAGTAATGGGAATGTTTCCAGAGCTATTGGCAGAACTGTGGATGACTGGGCTAGAGTAATGGAGTATGACCGTGAGTTTAAGAAGAACAATCTAGCTTTTGAAAGGGTAAAGGATGAGCTTTTCCAAAACTATATAGGGAAGTGGGTGGCTTTTGAGAATGGAAATATGATAGTTGCCAACTCGGCTGAGGAACTTAAACTGTCGAAAGATGTCAAGCATAGAATAATTATTAAGGTTACAGATAAACTCCTCAAGCAGCCGAAGGAAATCTACTTGGGGGGGACAAGCCTACGAATAGAGTAATATACACGCAATCATACATTGATGAAAAATTCAATTATTTCTGCCCGGCAGTCAAGCTCAAAATATCAAACTTCGTAAGCGGAGAAAAAACCGAGATAGTTGTCCTCCTTGACACAGGATTCGACGGAGTGATTCTAATACCATGGAAAACCTATAAGGAGTTAGAATTAGAAAAATGTCAGCTTCCAGACATCTTCTCCCAGCGAGGAGTGACCGTGTCGGGAGAGAAGAAAAAACTGTTATCTTCCCATGCAAAAGTTGAACTTGGTCCTTTAACTCTCCTAACAGTAGTGACAACATTCAGGGACAATAAATTCTCCACCATTGGAAGAGGCTTCATCGAAGACTACGAAACAATTCTAAATGGTTCAAAGAGACTACTAACAATAAAAGAGGATAAAACTAATAACACTCGCAAAAATAATGCTTAATGTTTTCAAGGCGGGGTATAACTTTTTCGACCCCGGTGATAAGTTGCAAGTATTTTAATGTCTGCAATTTGATTTGGGGGAACGCTTTTAGGGTTTCTTTCTAGAATTACAAAGTCGGCCAGTTTTCCTTCTTCTAGGCTTCCCTTAATTTTTTCTTGTCCAAGTGCATATGCCGCATTGAAGGTAAACATCTTGAGTGCTTCAGTTATAGTTATTGCCTGTTCGGGTACGAACCCGTTTCGGGTAACGCAGACTTGTAGAGCTTTCATAACTTTGGCGGATTCCACCGGGGAATCTGAAGCTCCTGCCAGAATTATACTGGCATCAATTGTTGACCGGAATGGGTAAACGTTTTTGATTCTCTCTGGGCCTAAGCGTTTTTCCAGCCATGTATACTCACTGTCTATGAACATTGGTTGGCAGACCAAAACTAAGCCCAACTCTGCGGCGTCTCGGATAATGTCTGGTGTAAGCAGTGATGCGTGTTCAATTCTTAGTCGAATCTGTTCTTTTGATTTAGCGGTTTTTATGAGCCGCTTGTAGAGATCGACCACCCATCGGTTGGCTCTATCTCCTATGGCGTGTATCAAGATTTGGTATCCAAGATTGTGGGTTTCCTTTAGAATTTCGAAGAGAGACTCTTCATCAGTCATGAAAAAGCCCCTGCTTTTTTGCGGCGAATCTGAAAAGGGGTCGAACATGGCAGCGGTGAACGCTCCGAAGGTTCCATCAGCAAATCTTTTAATTCCTCCCACCTGGAATCTTCCCTCCACGCCGCTCAATTCTTGGAAGGATTTCTGAACATTCTTCAGCTCACCCGGTTGAGTGGTTATAACGTAAAACACGAAATCCTGCTCGATTAGTCCCTCTTTTATCAGGGTTTGAATCAGCGGTATCTCAAAGGTTCCCGCCTTCCCCGCAGGTCCTTCTTCCCCTAACTGCACCACTCCGCCGCAGGTTGTGATCCTGTAGGATGCCAACTCCTGAGAGAATGCTCTGCTTGCATCTAGGAAACGTTGGAAATCAGGCAGGGGCATAAACTCGAGAGGAATAGCGGTGGCTGCCTCGGTAAACACTCCTGTGGGTTCCCCATTCTCATCCACCCTAATTTCCCCAGCTTCCAGAGCCTTTTCCGCGACATTGGATTTATCGATTCCAATCACTTTTAAGGCGAGCGAATTAACAGCACAAATGTGCCCATCGTGTCGCAAAACTAAAACAGGATGCTCAGAACTGATTTCATCCAAATCGTATCGATTGGGGAACCGCCGCTCCTTAGGTTTTTCGAAAGTGTCCTCCATTAAATCAAAACCCACAACCCACTGCCCCTCGCCACATTTCCTCGCTTCTTCTCCAAGGATTTTTCTCAAATCATCATACCCCTTAACTCCGGATAGACTCAATTGTGTTTTATAAAAGATGTATATCCCAGGATGCATGTGAGCATCAATAAAACCCGGAACAATGCAAGCACCATTTAAATCCATTTCGCGTAAAGAAAATTTTTCACCGCTCTCTTGATTCTTACCCCTAAACTCATCTATACGATTTCTAACCTCTTTCTCTGATCCAACAGCCAAAATTTTATCCTGTAAAATGGCCATTGCACTAGCTTCAGAGTTATTAGAGTCCATGGTCAGAATGGTACAATTATAAAAAAGATAAATCTCCAAAATACACACACTCCTCAATCAATATTTGTAGAATGTTCATTCCTTTTTAATTACAACAGTGGGTCCTGTGGCATACTTTACTAAGGCTTCCTCATCGAGTTCAACCCCCCAACCCGGACCCTCAGGCAACTTAGCCTTACCATCACTATAATCTATAGGATCCCTAATGAGATCATCCTCAAGCATCACATAACCAAATAGCTCAGTCTCGTACCAAAAATTATGATGCCGAGCTGCCGCTAAATGAATATGCATCGCTGATGCAATTCCAAGAGGTTGATTATGCAACACTGCACCCATACCCCGTAATTCGGCATAATTTAATACTTTGATAGCGTTGGTAACTCCCCCCGGTCGTTCCGAATTCAAACCGAGAACCCCCACTGCACCTAATTCAACTAATGTGACAAAATCCCGCACGGAGAAACATCCTTCATGGGCCATTAACGGGGTATCTACACGTTTCTGGACGTAAGCCATACCCAAATAATCATTAGCGTTAACTGGTTGTTCTGCAAAATCGATTCCAAAGGGTTCAATGGCTTTAATGGCCCGAACAGCCGTAGGAGGTTCATATGCTTGATTATAGTCTACCCTTAGAGCCACATCAGAGCCTAGGGCATCGCGAAAACTATCCACAATTTCCCTATCTTCCTTAATACCGTTGTCCGAAACTTACCCATTTAGGACACCGCCTAAATGGTGTTCGGTTC
>NZ_JBRAKS010000271.1:0-5336 GCF_052745115.1 Candidatus Jordarchaeum sp. | reverse complement strand
ATTATAAATTATAAATATTTAATTTATTTTTTTAAGAAATATCTGGAATTAACAACTCTAGAGTTTTATGTTAAATACCTTTAGTTAATCTTATATCTTAAAATACTATACGATTACTTTCAGCTAGCTTATCAAATTAATTTAAGGGTGCATTTGGTTGGATTCGTGGGATATTAATCTACAAAAACCAAAAATATACGAAAATCAACTTGAAGAAATTGCTTCTGATGATTACGCACTATTGGTCACAGTAGCAACCAAACCTGATTTCTATAAGCAGTTTCCATTAGTTCTGGAATGTGAGAAGCGAGGGAAACCCGTTGGCGTGGTTCACACTGGTCAACATTTTGATGAGCTTTTAGGATACGGTTTAAATGAATTCCACTTAGACGAACGACTAGTAGCTAATTTAAATATTCGAGGTGATTTATCGGATAAATTCGTGGATTTATTTTCTAAAATGGTTAGATTCGGAAGATATCTGAGAAGAAAATATCCCAAAACCGAGTTCATACCCTGTGTTCACGGCGATACTCTAACAGCGGGTGTTGTACCCTTAGCCTGGAGCTATGGTCTGGGAAGAAAGTGTGTTCAAAACGAAGCAGGATTAAGGGGCATGTATCCTAATTCTATGTTTGACTTTGTGAAGGGTTCAATCGGTTTTGAAGACTTTATAAATAGTCAGTGGACCTTAGATTGGTTGATTGATAGAAATGAACCATTTCCAGAACAAATTGATACTTTTATTTGTGGTTCCAGTTGCTTCTGCTTTATAGCTCCCCACAAGATTAACTTTGAAAATCTAGTCCGGGAAGGATACGATCCCGAATTGATTCCAATTTGTGGCAACAGTGTTGTGGACGCCGTGGATTATACTAAAAATCACAAAGCAGAAAAAAGCATTTTTGAAATTTATCCTCAACTTGAACAGGATGAATGGTTAAGAATTGATATTCATCGTCGAGGAAACCTCATAGAATCCCGCTTTAAAAATATAATTCACGCTATAAAAAAACTGGTTTTAGAATACAAGATGAAAGTCTGCCTCGTAGAACTAACAGCAATGAAGCGAGGACTGGAGCACTACGGTCTAACCGATTATATTAAAAAACTATCCCAAAAGAATGAAAACTTTCTATTCACTCCCCTATGGAAAAACTACAGCAACGTAATTGAATTTTTCCGCTCAGGACACTGCTGGGCAAGCCTAACAGATAGTGGCTCCCAACAAGAAGAACTCAATGCTATTGGGGAGTGTGTATCACTCACTTGTCGCTTCAACACAGACCGACCAGAATCCGTGATGTCTGAATCAAACATCCTAACGCCTCCCCTTGAAAATTTACCTGACTTTCTCCAATATATTTACAAGAGTGACTACCGTAGAAGAATGAAAAAAGCACCAAAAATCTATGGATCAAATGTTTCCCAAAAAATAATTGATGCCATAGATAGAATTTTCAAAAAATATAGCACCTTCATATGGGCACATGAAAAATTTTTTAACTTTAAAAAAGAGAAAAGCATCGATTATCTCTAAAAAGGGCGAGTAACCGGAATAAGTTATTCAGAAATTTATGTGTATACTCTTGACAAGAAAAACTAGTCATATTTAAGGAAAAGGTATATAATTAATAAAAATCTCAACCTGATATTAAAAAATATTGAGGAAATCTTTTTAATGCCTTCTACACCTAATAAAAAATAATTCGAGGGATCAACTATGACTGAAAATTTATCACGATTCAAAGTAAAATTCACAGTACAAGAAGTGGGTGAAGCCGAGGGTGAACTTAACAGAATCTATGCACCTAGAACAGTTGAAGCCCTCAGAGACGCCCTCCCCATTTCAAGTAGAGCAAATGTGTGGCAGGAAAAAGAAGTCTACTTCAACGTAGGCATTAAGAAGGGATTAGAGAAAGCCACAAAAGACATTGAGAAAGCAACAATAGCTTATTGGCCAATTGGGGATGCCTTATGCGTGTTTCGGGATAAGATTGAGCCTTATTCTGAGGTGAATATTGTGGGGAAGGTTACTAAGAATCTTGAAATGTTTTCTAGAGTGAAGCGTGGCTACTTAATTCGGGTAGAGCTTGTTTAGGTGTTTGTTGTTCTGTTCTTCGTTGAAATGTTATAATGTTTATTTTTTTAATTACTGTTTTGTTGTGGGTTTCTTTTGGAGTCGCTTGTATGGTACTTTTCGCTAACAGGGGGTATGGTGTTGGAGGTTTTGTGTGGAGAATTTTTATATGGGTGCTGAGCCGAATTTCAGCTTGGGGGGCTGTCAATTACTCCTTTGATGGTGGTGGAAGCTACTTGGGGTTCGTGTTCTTAGTGTACAGTTTTTTAAAGGTCGTGTTATGTGTGAGCAAGCTATACAAGGTTTAGTTCTGACTAGGTTATCGGATGGGGCTTTCATGGGTTTGGTGTTGAGCATCCTAGTGGGTCTATGGGATGGCCATTGGCTAGATGTGAGTTGAGGAAGTGCTGAGTGTGATTAAAATGTTCCTTTTACTTTAAATGCTGCAAAACTTGAGATAAGGATTGGAGGGTTAATTGAACGGTTTTAAATTTGGTGGTGTATGAAACTCAATTTCTTGTTTCCATCCTATTCCTGTAGCCATTTCTCCATCCCCCTAAGAATCCCTTGAATATGCTTGTATTGGTTCACCCGTTCCCCGTTCATAATAAAGCCTTTACAAAGAGCCGTTTTTTTGTATTAAAAATGAATTAAAAGCATTTTTAGTCATATTTTTTATTTTTATTGTTTATTAACCATTTTTCATGTGATTATTTTGGCTTGATGGAAAAGGGATTATAAAAAATATTCAAATTTTTCATTAAAAATGATATAAAATTTTCATTGCCTCGAAGCTGACTTTCCATAAAAAAAGACCATTTAAAATGAGGATTTTTCCGTGTGTATCCCCAATTCATCGCAACTTCTTTATCCTTTGAGTTCAGACTCTAAAAATATTGCTGAAATTTTTTCCTATTTTCTCTCATAAACTCCTATCTGCTCGCTTAGACGAAACAATAGGTGTTTTTCCCTCAGCTCAGCATAAGAATGGGGAATATCATCCAGTCTCCCAGATATTTTTGAAAAATATGGAAAAACGGGGCGGTTCTATGTGTTTAATCATCTTTTATCTTTGAAATTCTCTAGGGTATTCTATTCTAGATAGCTGTTTTCTTCGAAACTTGGAAGAATAAAATTTTATATCAAAAATGGTGAAAAAGTTGAATATTTTTTTAAAACCTTTTTTTGACAAGACTTAAACAGACCTTCAGAAAAGAATTTAAAGGCATTAAAAATAAAAAAAAGTAATAAAATGACTTAAATTCATATTTAATGGTTAAAAATTATTTTAAATAATGATAAAAGCGCTAAGAATACCCAAATACTAAGAAAAAGAGAGGGACGAAAGCCTTTAAATATACTATACTTCACCCTTAGAATCCAAAAGGAAAACCAGTGGTGGAAAAAGGATGTTACTGTTGAAAAAGAGGCTCTATTTCCTTAATAAAGCATCATTCCATCTACAGAGCTTCACCTCTCTCATATATTTGTGTAAATCGGGCTTCTTTCAGCAGTTTTTTCCACCGCCAGACGAAACAATTGGAGAAGATAGCAATGTTTTATTTACTGTTCTTTGATCAGTTTTTGGATAGTGTGTGGAACTTTTTTGTCAATATTCTATACGTGCTCATAGTGATAACAGCGATATGGCTGGTGATTCTGGCCATTATCACCTGGAAGAAACCAGACCTAGGCTTCTCCATCCTAGGCGCCCAGTTGAAAATAACTTGGAAGATCCTAGCCGGGATAGGAAAACTGCTCTGGAAGGGCAAAAAGGTATTACTAGTGATAGGCGTATTTGCAGCAGTGTTTCTCACCACCACGGTAATATTGCCTGACTATTCGTGGTTTCAGGGAACCCAACTCCTAATATCTCTAGTCTTCTCATCTACTGCTACCACCACCCTAGTTGCAGCTGTGAAAAGAAAACGAGGGTTAGCCCTGAAACTTCTAGGTCTCACGGCAACCCTCACAGCGATAAGCTTCCTGTTCGTCACCCTACTCCTGCCAAACCTCACCACGATAACCGGTGTAAACCTTACGGGGCTTTACCTGATTGGAGGAGCAGCGCTAATCGGCTCTGGAGCCGCAATCGCTTACACGAAACATCAGAAAAGAGTAGTCAAAGAGAATGCGGAGAAAGACCTTATGCAGGAGCTAGAATGGGAGCTGGATAAAAATAAGGCTCCCCTCATATCCCTCAAGAAGCAGCTGAAGTACCTTCGCCTAGTTAGAATTCCTGAAAACTACATGGAGAATCTGAGGGAGCACGCAGAATCTCAGCTCAACGCCCTAAGAGATCCAAGCTATGCATCGCTGTCAAACACCGAGAGCCGCATCTTCTCGGGTGTCCCCCAGTTTCAGGGGTTAATCAAAGCCTTGGGGAATGTTCGCGTGACTGTGCGAACCGATTTCCACAACGGAATGGCTACCATAGGATTCTTAGCAGAGCCCGAACATCTCCTCAAGCTCAAGAGAGTACTAGAGTCACACATACCCGGAATCGAGTTAAAAATCGAGATCGCCAACTCCAACCGCCCCTACAGCCAAGCGAGTGTGGTACGCTTGGAGAACGCGGTTCCCAACTCTCCCACCCCCTTACGCCCCCTCTATGATCACTTCATACAAAATGTACTCAACGGCTTTGTAGACATCTACTTAAACCCCCACGGAGACTTCAGAGACGCGTTTAATAATGCTTGGATGAACTACTCGTACAAACAGTTCAAGAAGAGGGAGAAGGAGGACGGTAACGCTATTAATTATAGTGACGAGCAAAAGATGCAGAGGATGAGAAAAACCTTAGAGGAGGGAAGGACACGTGTGGGAGTTTACGCCGCGGTATATAACAATTCAGAGAGGAATGAGAAGGGAACCTCCTCTGTGGATGCTCTGGCATCGGTTCTAGCGTCGGGTTTCCGTTCGGCGAATGGCTCCGGTTCGGCGGGAGTTTCACATCAGTTTTCGCATACCATTAAAAAGTTTCAGGGAATCCATGCAGGGGCAAACTTGGAACTCACCAACCTCGAGGCCGCTGCTGTTTTGCAGATTCAGATTCCGGTGGAAACTCAGGGCTTCAGAGTGGACAAAACGGCGGACTTCCCGGTTTCGAGCCCAGGTAGCAGTGGAGAGGAAGGGTTGTGGCTGGGCTGGCTCACACGTGGAGGGAAGATACTTGAGGAGAAAGCGTACCTGAACTTGGAGAGCGTGAATCAGCACGTACTCATTGGGGGCTCCACCGGACGATAGATTCGCA
>NZ_JBRAKS010000270.1:0-5373 GCF_052745115.1 Candidatus Jordarchaeum sp. | reverse complement strand
CATAGAGGTAGAAGCTGGTCATAAGCCAACCGTAATAAGGTCCTTGGTAAGGTACCCCTCCTAAGGGCACCACACTCACCGCATCATAAAGCGTTATGTTTCCACTTTCGGGTTCAAGTCCATGCCTTATAACACCGCTTGGCACAAAGGCAAAGTCCACATAGGGATCAACCCCAGAAACATTATTGGCTTGCCACCTTATGGCATCCGCCACTAGATCCCCAATTGGAGTTTCACCACCCGGAATGTAGCCAGCACTTGGAACACCAGTTGTAGTATTAGCAATCACCGTACCCGTTGCAGGTATCCCCATACGACCAAGAGTAGAGTCTATTCCTCCACGATAAAGTGCAATTAGAACCGCCACAGTTGAGTTTTCTTGTATGGTGTCATTTATGGGTATGGGGGTCCATTGCCTGACGGTGATTCCTTGACCAGAGTTATTATCCGCGTGTGCAGTAATATTGAGCATACCAAGGTATTCTCCCAGAGCCCCTGCGTCAACTATGTTTGTATTTCCCACACGTATTGGATTTGGCGTCACTTCGTGGTCGTGGCCGCCAAGTATTAAGTCAATGCCTGGGACTTGCTGGGCGAGAGCCATATCTTCTTTGTATCCACTGTGGGAAAGCATTATGATGAGATCGATATCCTCGTCAGCCGATAAGTAAGCTACTTGTTGTTGAGCGGTAGTTATTGGATCTAGGATATTATAATGTCCTTTAAAGAACATTGTACCATTCGCTCCGTAGCCTATCACCGAGAAGAGACCAATCTTCACACCGTTTACTGTCATAGTGGCATTAGGCTGTATGAATGCCCCAAGATTGTAAACATCGTTAGTCAAATCCAAGTTGGAGCACAGGATAAGTGGCATACTTGTCCCAGATCCAACCAAGGTGGAGTTGGTATTATTAAGAATCTGTGATAGTCCATGGTCACTGTAGTCAAATTCGTGATTTCCCAAACAAATCGCAGAATAATTTAGGACGCTGGGACTCATCAGGTGGAGTTCAGGTGAAGCAACCATTGGTCCAGCGAATGCAAAAACTGTACCCATCAGAAAGTCACCGTCCTCAAAAACTAGAACTGGTTCACCGGCAGCTCTTACCTGATTTATTATTGTAGCTATGCGTGCCATTCCACCCACTGTGGGATCATCGTTGATTCCGGTTGCGTTGTAGTCGGCTAGTGGCCAGGGTAAGAGTTCTGAGTGTAGGTCGCTGTGGAACAGAATTGTCATATTAACTGCGGTGTTTTTGCTCTGCATTGGGTTGTTGCCCTGTGTTCCATAGTTGTAGGCTGCAACGAGTATACCGGAGTTGAGAGTGCTAGAGGTAGATGTGATAACAGGAGTTGTTAATGCTAGAAGGAATAGTGTTGATACTATGAGACCTGCTATTTTTGTTCGCTTCATTTTTTCTCTCCCTTATTTCGTTTTTTAAGCCATTTTGGCAGGAAAAGGGCGCAGCCCTAGAACTCGTAGCATCTTGAGTCGGAAAATATTAGAGAACCTTTTTTCCTCTATAACCATTGCTAGGTATTTTAGCCCTTCTCAAATCCTATTAATTATTCCACCTCATATTTAAAACTTTAGCCTTCTACAGGCGATTTCTTTAATGTTAAAAAGGGGGTTGAAAAATAGAAGGGTAAATGATTTGGTTAACTTTGGCTAAGTTTAGGGAATAAAACGTCACCCTGTCTTTTCGATTTTATTCCCACCAAATCTCCAATTTAAGTTTTTAATTTTTTTATGATTTCTAGTATTTCTTCAGTTTTTGGGATGTCATGCATGGAGTCGCCGTAGTATGCGTATTGTATTATTCCGTTTTTGTCTACCACCAGCAACGCGGGCATTCTTCCCAGTTTGCGGAGTATGATTTCTTGATTCAGAATCTTGGTTACCTTTTGGGCTTGGTCATAGTATATGGGGTATTTTCTTTTGGCGTATTTTGTTTCCAGCTTTTTGGCGTTTTCAAGCTTGTCCGCTGTAATGGGGTATAATGTGGTGTTTAGCTGCTCGAATTCGTTAATGTGGTTTGCTAATCTGGCGACGTGTCCTCTGCAGTATGGTCAGGAGATCCCTCTCAGTAAAACTACCACCACGTTTCTCTTTCCTTCGAAGTCTTGAATGTTAACGGTTTCTCCTCTCGAGTTAGGTAGGCTGAACTCGGGAATCCTTGTACCCACCATTTGGAACTTATCCTTCGTCCTCTCAACACCTCCTCCTTTAATTAAAAAAGATATTTTAACACCATTTAAATCTTATTTTAGTATTGCAACATTTGTGGCCGAGTCTTCCAGTAAAATTTTAGATTATGGTATTGAAGTTAGACTATTTTTTGAGACCAAGGATCTTTCGTGCTTCGTCTGGCTCTGCTACTGGTCTTTGCAGTTCTTTAGCTATTCTTACCACCTTTGCCACGAGTTCGGCGTTGCTTTTTGCTAGAACACCTTTTTCCAAGTAGATGTTGTCCTCCATGCCTACTCTTACGTGTCCTCCGAGGAGTATGGCTCCTGTGGCTATTTGCATCTCAAATCTTCCGGGGGCGCAGACGGACCAAGTCCAGTTTTTGGGAATTTGATCCACGCAGTAGATTAAGGTTTTCAGGTCGGGGGACATGCAGGAGAGACCACCGAACATTACGAACTGAATGTGTAGGGGTTCTTTTAGCGAGCCTTCGGCTACCAGTCTTTTCGCCGTGTTTATTTGCCCGGTGTCGTAGATTTCCAGTTCGGGTTTAACATTGTTTTCGTACATGAAGCCCGCCCATTTTACGATGGTGTTTACCGGGTTTCCGAAGATAACGTTTCTGAGAATTGGTAGTCCCATGTCTTCCCACAGGTTGAGTGAGCCCATGTTAAGTGAGGAAAGATCCTGCTTGAAGGTTACTCTTTCTTTCATTATTTCGTCCATTTTTTCCGGGTCAACTCGGCCTCCACCAGTTGTGATGTTTATGATCAAGTCTGAGGCTTCGCTCTCCCTTATTCTTTTAACATACTCTTTTAGAACGGGATTAGGGTCTTGAGCTGCTCCACCTGTTTCAGCTTCTTTGGCGTGTAGATGAACTACTGAGGCTCCAGCTTTCCTACATTTTACGCATTCTTCAATAACCTCATCGACACTTCCTGGAACGTAGGGGGTTTGAGCCCTGGAAATGAACTCTCCGCCGGTAAGGGCGGCTGTTATTATTAGCTTCTCCACTCTAAATCCACCTCCAAATAATCTGTGTTTATTATTATTGCAGTATTGATGCTTATTAAATTTACATCCTGAAACACTGGGTTGGAAAACACAGTATGTCACATTTTCTACTTTTTGCTTTTTGGGCATGGCTCATCTAGTAGGGCTATTACTTCGCTGTACTGTTTCAAATCTGCTGGTAGGCTTAGCTGTATCTCCTCTATGAAGTCGGCGTATCTTTTTTGGTCTAGAATACTGCATAGAAATTCTTTGATTTTTCGGGCAACTCTTATTCCCTCTGAGCCACATCTTTCAACTAGATGTAGGAAAATGTCAGCGGAAGAGGCGGATAGAGAAATTTTTAATTGATTGCCCTTATCGGGGATTGTATCTTTTAGGCTCCAAACGGTTTCAAAAAGTTTGTAGGCTTCCTCCGTTTTCTTAACTGTTTCATCACAACTCAGGGTGGAGGCCAGGTCTAGAAGTGTGGCGGCCTTGCTATATATGGCTATGGCGTAGTCTGGAACGATTTTTAAAGACTCATCGTAACTTTTTATGGCTTCCCCATATTTGCCTAGTTTCCCGAGAGCAAGTCCCTTGTTGTAATGGGTTACGAAGTTGTAGGGACTTACGGCTAGAGCGTCGTTAAAATGTTTTATAGCTTCTGAGTATTTCCCGAGCCTTATGAGTGAACTTCCCTTATTATTTAGAGCCTCCACATCTTTTTTGTTTATTTCTAGAACCTTGTCAAAGCACTCTACTGCTTCTCTGTATTTGCCCAGTTGATCTAGTGCTGTTCCCTTATTCGCTAGTGCCACTACGTCTTTTGGGTCAATCTCTAGTGCCTGATCGTAAAATTTTATTGCCTCCTCGAATTCGCCCCTATCAACCATAGAGTTACCTTTGCTAACGAGCGCCCCTACAGATTCATTCATAATTAACACCCTCCTTTAAAACCGAGTAATAAGTCATCAAAAAAACTATTTTTATACTACTTTAATCCCATAGAGTGGAGTTAAATAAGATTTTCTAATTTAATATCGATTAAAAAATTTCTCATCAAGACTCATAAAATATTATTCGAAAATCTCCCTGTATTTTTGGAGTTCGGGGTGGACGTCAAGATTTAATCTATTGACAAAGAGTCTGAAACCTTCTCTCCCCAAAATCTCAATTAATAGATTTTTTACTTTATTAACTGTCCTTGAGGCCTCAGAGCCACAGACTTCGCCCAAGTTCTGGAGTATTTGAATCATCAAAAAAGGAATGCCCTCTTTGAGTTTTTTAACCGCCTCAGGGGAATCTTTTACCTTAGACCAGAGGGATTCCCACAATTCGAGGACAGATTCAACCTTGGAAATAGTATCCTCACATTCTGAGGGTTTGGAGAATACTAGCAAAGCTAGAGCCCTGTTAAGAGAAGCCTCAATCATCTGAGGATTCAAGGCTAAGGCTTTCTCAAACTGTTGAGCCGCTTCCTCAAATTTGCCGAGCCGAAGCAGAAGATTACCCTTATTATACAGGGTATCCGTATCATTAGGATTTAATTCCAGAGCCCTACCATAACAGCCAAGTGCCTCATTAAAACGAAAAAGCTTCAATAACGCATTTCCCTTATTATGCAAAGCCTCCCAGTCCTGAGGATTAATTTCCAAGGCCTTATCAAAAAAAATGATTGCCTCTTTGAATTTGCCCAGCTCGCAGAAAGCATTACCCTTGTTGAATAATGCTTCGGAATATTCTGGCTCCAGAGCCAGAGCCTCGTCATAATATTGAATAGCCCGCTCAAATTCTCCCTGATGGAAAAATTCGTTTCCCTTATTCAAAAGTTCTTTAACCTTTTCTGAATCCAAGTTCAGTCCTCCAACTCGGGACAGTAATTACACTTTTTTCATTTCCCATCTGGAATTATTATATTTTTGGTAAATTTTAAATAAGACATGGAACCCTGATAATTGGTTAAAGAAGGAATCCTCTTTATAAATAATAATAAGGGGGAGAATTTTTTAAATGAGCAAGAAAAAACAGGCAAAAACTGCGAAAGCAAAAAAGGCCAAAAAAGTAGCTAAAAAACCCAAGGAAATAGAGTTACCAGACTACATAAAAAACAAAATCTGGCTGAAGAAATACCCACCCGACATGCCCAAAGAAGTAAAAATACCTAAGGATAAGTCAATACCTGAACTGGC
>NZ_JBRAKS010000269.1:0-5440 GCF_052745115.1 Candidatus Jordarchaeum sp. | reverse complement strand
CAAAATATTCGTAAAGGGTGCGGAAAGTGGGTTTTTTGAATTATTAATTGATTAAAAAGAAAATTAAAGGCTTGCTGCACTACCACTGTAATAGCCCTGCAGCTACCTTCTTCTAATTAAAACTATAGCCATACCAATAAGTACTATCGCAGCTGCGATTCCACCATAAAGAAGCAGTGTTGACACTGACTGATTTGAGTAGACTTGAGACAATGCAGAGAATGTTAGCGCTGTCTGAATATAGTTCTGTCCTTCAAGCATCTGGAAGTATGGATCAATGTATATGTTACCCTCTTGGAAGTCGTTGTAGGAGAAAGCGATGCTTACAGTTAAAGTTTCATTTCTCAGACAGAAGTAGGAGCAGCCGTCATGGTATTCGCTACCATTATACGCACCGTTAAACCAGTTAAATAGGGCAACTGGATTTCCCCAGGAATCTACAAAGTAGACTTCAGAAACGCTTTCATCGTTTACCAGCGATGGTACGAGGCCACTGCTTCCATTTGCTACAACTTCTCCGTTGGCCCACCTGTATCTATACTGATAAGAATCACCGAGACAAGCGTGAAGATTTATCACCAGAGCAAGATACCTTGAAGCGTTAGGCGCAGGATCCTTAGCCCAGTCATATCCCAGTATGTTTAAACCGTATTTTAACGCTACCTCCGCTGGTACGGTGACTGTAGTATCATTGAAAGTAATGGTTTTCGCCTCAAAGTATAATGTGACCAGAAACTCAATCTGGAAGGTGTTTTCTGGATCGGTACTCTGTCCTGTTACCACTATTTGAATACTGTCAGGAAAAGTGTTTCCCGGTGTCCAGTTAACTTCTATATTAGCTGAACTCCAAACAATGTCTGTGCGTAAATTGTACTCATTTATAAATGTGTCAATAGTATCGTTGTAGATTTGGTCGCTGTTCAGATCATTGAACTCTATTAGTTTAGCAAAGTCTAATCCGAACTTGGTGTTCATGCGCCATCTATGGGTGTATTGTGATGATATAAAATCGGGGCTAAAGTTGAAGCTTCTATTGTTGAAATAAGGTGTCCAATCGATGGGAGGGGCAAGAGACTCTATGTTCTGGTCCGATTGATTATCGTAAACTATGGGAAGATTTGCTGCTGTTGCTGGTGCGGTGAATACTGGTAGAGCTATAAAGAGTATGAATAGTGCCAATGTTGCCGCTGCTAATGTCACAACCATTTTCCTTTTCATTTTTCATTCCCCTAATTTTTGATTAAACGTCGTTTCGGGAGTTACTATTAAAAATTTTTAGTGAACCATTTATTTTGCACTAAAATAAGGATTTAAAAAAGCTGAAAATGCGTAAAAGAGATTTATTAAGGTTTATAACTGTTCAAAAATTACTAAAAAACCTTCTTTTGAAAAATAAGCTGATTAAAAAGAATAGAATTTAGGATTTTAAAGCCTTGCTAATTTCGTTCAGGGTTTTTTCGTCGATTTGCTCCAGCTTGGCGCTGATGGATTTCACAATCTTCATGCCCTTCTTTGCTAATTTCTCTTCGATGCCTTTAGTGAACTTCACTCTTCCCATGCCCGAAGAGACAAAGACTACCGCCTTTTTCCCCTCAGCTTTCTCCAGTTTCTCAATAAAAGTATTTACCGGCGGGGCATATGTGAAAGCCCAGATTGGAGAGCCAATAATTAGTGCATCATAATTACCCGTACTTTTGGTCGCTTTGATTTCCGGTTTTCTCCTAAAAATGCAGTCAAAATTAATACGTGGGTTGAGGTGCATCAGCTTACTGCTGTATTCTTTTACCATCTCTATTTTAAACAGGTCTACTTTTCCCAAGGGTTCGAGGGTTTTTTGTATTTTCTTGGCTATTTTTTCCGTGTTGCCAGTTTTTGAATAGTAAGCCAATAAAATCTTCAATCTAAGTCACCATACTTCCTTTTTTTCCCTAGGAGAAAAAATTGAATTTTTTTAATTTTAGAATCCTCCTTTTTGGAGTAGATTTGTTTCTACTATTTGAGAAACTCTACTACTTTTTCTACAAAGTCTTCTGCCACTTGTGTGACCATTCCGTGACCCACATTATCGTAAAGGATTAGTTTTGCTCTTGGGATACGTTGAGCCAGTATTTCGGAGTTCTGGTAAGGTAAGAGTTTATCTTCCTTTCCCGACATTACCAGGGTTGGTCTGTTAATTTTGGGTAGCCGATCGTATGCATCCCACTTCATGATGGCATTTATCTGCCTCATATAGGCATCCTCGGTTATGGGAGCTATGAGCATACGGTTTATGCTCCTTTCTATTACGTCTGAATTGTTTTTAATATAGTCTTCCGGGTATAACAGGGGCATGGCTCTTCTGGCTATCTGCTCATCGGTTAGATTTCCCCTATCCATCATCACTGCAATGGTTTCAGGTGGTGTAGGTATGGAATGCGGTCCACCAGGAGTTGTAGAGCAGAGTACTAGCTTTTTAACCCTATCTGGATAGTTTAAAACAAACTCTTGAGCTATCATACCGCCCATGCTGACGCCAAGCATGTGGGCTTGCTCTATCTCGAGTGCATCCATAAGGCCCAAGGTATCGTCTGCAAACATTTTGATTGTGTAATCGATTTTTGGGGCGTCGGTTCTTCCAGCTCCTCTATTGTCGAAAATTAGAACCTTGAAGTGCTTGGAGAACTGTTCAATGACGTAGGGGCTCCACCAATCTTTGTTGGCTGATAATCCCATTATCATTACCAGAGGAAACCCCTTACCGTGAATCTCGTAATACATTTTAATGTCGCCAATTCTTATCTTGGGCAACCAAGAACACCTCCTCTTATCTTATTTATATTAAGGAAACAGAAATTTAAAACTATTTGGCTAGATTTGAAACGCTAGCAGAGAAAAAAATTTGGAAAAGAAAGAAGGGTTTGAGAAGTTATATTTTAGCTTTTTAAGAATTCTATTACCTTTTGGGCGAATTCTTCAGCGTTCTGGGAAACCATGCCGTGTCCGGATTCCTCAAAGGTTACCAGTTTAGCTTTTGATATTCTCTCTGCCAGTATTTTGGAGTTCTCCCAAGGGAGAAGCACATCCTTCTTTCCGGTGAGAACTATTGTGGGGGCTTTAATCATTGGGAGTCTGTCGTAGGAGTCGAATTGGGAAGCTGCCTGCAATTGCCGCATGTAGGCATCTATGGGAATGGGTGCTATCATCAGCCTCCTAACCGCCTCTTCAATGATTTCCGGGTTGTTTTTTCTATACTCTTCTGGGTAGAGTAGATCCACGGTGGTTCTCATACGTTCCTCATCAGTCATCTCGCCCCGACTCAGCATTATCTTAAGTGTTTCCGGCGGTACTGGAACCGATTTTGGTCCACCACAGCTTGTAGAGACCAGAACCAGTTTATCCACCCTCTCAGGGTGTGTCAAGGCTATTTCTTGTGCTATAATACCTCCCATGGAGACACCCAGTATGTGGGATTTTTTTATTCCCAGCTTATCCATTAATCCAATAGTATCCTCTGCAAACATTTTAATGGAATAATCGATTTTTGGCTTATCGGTTCTTCCTGCTCCTCTATTGTCGAATATTACAGTTTTAAAATTTTTAGAAAACTGGTCCAAGACGAAGGGGTGCCACCAATCTTTATTGGCTGATAATCCCATAATCATCACTAAGGGCGGGCCATCTCCATGAATTTCGTAATAAATATTTATGTCTCCAACCTTCACTTTTGGCAATTTATCACACCTTTCTAATTTAATCTTTTAAAATTACAATAAACTCTTTTAAACCATTCTCATAAAAAGTTGGAGGATAACCCCTATAACACCAGTTAAAGCTTGGCATAAGCTTTTTATTTCTAAATATTAATTCTTTTTAAGGAATCTTTTAATAGGAGAGAGATTTAGATGGGTGAAGAAGCAAGAATTGTTAGTGGCATAGTTCAGGAATATATGAAAAAGCATGCACGTTCTAAGCAAATTTTCGACGAGGCTTGGAAAGTGATGCCGGGTGCCAATACCAGAATAGCAGTGTTTATGATGCCCTACCCTGCCTATATTACGCGTGGTGAGGGATCAAGTATCTGGGATGTGGATGGTAACCAGTATGTGGACTTGAACTTTAACATGACCTGTCTGGTTCTGGGTCACAAGCATCCCAAGGTGGTGGAGGCTATTAATAAGCAGATAGAGTGCGGGACCTCTTTTGGCGGCCCCACAGAGCACGAGGTCGAATTGGCTAAAAGATTAATTGACCGTATACCCAGTGCGGAGCAAGTGAGATTCACTCCCTCTGGAACCGAGGCAGTGCACCAAGCAGTTAGACTGGCTAGGGCTTACACCAAGAAAGATAAAATCATAAAGTGTGAAGGGGCCTACCACGGAACATGGGACGCGATTGATATTAGCGTTTTTCCCACACCAGAGGAGCAAGGTCCCCCGCTCAATCCGAACCGGGTGCCCTTCAGTAAGGGAATACCTCAAGGAGTGATTGATAACACCCTAGTTGTGCCTTTCAACAACATTGAGGTCATGGAGAAAACCATTAAAGAGAATAAAGATGATTTGGCTGCTGTCATTTTAGAACCCATTCAAAGAGGCTATGAGCCTAAGGAGGGATACCTGGAGGCGGTACGTGAGATAACGGAAAAATATGGAATTTTGCTCATTTTTGATGAGGTTGTCTGCTATCGGGTGAGGCGTGGAGGAGCACAGGAACTCTATGGAGTAACCCCAGACATCACTACTTTGGGTAAACTGATCGGTGGAGGCTTTCCTATCGGGGCTTATGTTTCTAGCCGTGAAATCATGAAGCAATTCTCCTTTGAACTGGCAGAAGGGCCACAGCTATTCTTTTCGGGAACCTTCAACGCTTTTCCATTGGCAATGGTTGCTGGGGCTGCTACTCTTGATGCTTTAACCCCTGATGTTTATGAGAAAATGGACCGCCTCGGTGAAGAAATGAGGACGGGACTATCCGAAATCCTAAGCGATCAAAATATTGAAGCTCACGTAGGAGGGGTTGCCTCGTTCTTTCACATTTTCTGGACAAAAGAAGAAGTAGTCGACTATCGGACGCTTAAAACCGCTGACACCAGATGTCAAAACTACTTCGACCTAGATTCCTTGAACCGTGGAATATACTACAGAGACCATCCCAACGTATCCGCAGTAACCACACGTGAGGACGTAAAGAAAGCTCTAGACGCTGCGCGTGAAACAGTGGAAATATTAAAACCAGTTATCAAGGAGATTTCGCCCGGTCTAGTCCAGTAATACTTCCTAAAACTCCTAATTTATTTGATATCTCTCTTTTCCTCTTTTTATTTATCTTCATCCTTTAACATAAGTTCTTTGGGTCATTTTTGAATTAAAAATAAATCGTTAAATAAAAATAGGGGGTTTACAACAATAGGAAGATTTAATACTAAATAATACCATATATGGCTATGTGGTACTATGAAACT
>NZ_JBRAKS010000268.1:0-5440 GCF_052745115.1 Candidatus Jordarchaeum sp. | reverse complement strand
CAAAAAAATAATTCGATTTAACACCATCCTCTTCGCGTTCTACTTTTTTCGAGAAATACTTATTTTCGTAAACAGAAAGATTAGAGGTTGTTAATTGGCTAGGGAAGTAATCAGAAATAATAAAAAAGAGTAAAAGTTAATGTTCACGGAACCCCACTTAAAACAGGTTAAAAAAAGGGTGGTTTAATTGGCGGAATCCGATACAGAAAAAACAGTTGTAGAAGCGGAAAAACTGGATCCCTCGTTTCTGAGAAAAATACTCAAGCATCCCGGCGGCGAACAAATCCTTGTCTGTTTCCAATGCGGAGTCTGCAGCTCCAGCTGTCCTTTAAGACTGATAAACCCCGAGTACAATCCCAGAAAAATTGTTAAAAAAGCAATTCTAGGCATGAAGGATCAGGTGCTTTCCAGTGATTTTGTCTGGTTCTGCGCAGATTGCAATGCTTGCACCGAAAGATGCCCTCAGGGTGTTAACCCTTCTGATGTGATGAAGGCAATTAAGAATGTAGCTATAGAGGAGGGAATTGTACCGGCACCGGTTAAGAAGATTGTGGAGAACTTGGAGGATCATGGAAGATTATATCCCTTAGAGGATTTCACTCAGGAAGAGAGGGAGATGCTGGATTTACCAGAACTTGAACCAGATGTCAAGGTTTTCAAGATTGATCGAAAAAAATTGCTAGGTGAGAAAGCTTGAGTGAGAGGGAGTTTGCATTATTCTTAGGGTGTACCATTCCGGTGAGGTGTCTGGGCTACGAGGCTTCAACTAGGAGGGTGGCAGAGGAGCTAGGAATTAAACTTGTAGATCTTAACTTTTCTTGCTGTGGCTATCCCTTAAAACAGGTGGATATGATTACCGCAAAATCAGTAGCTACGGCAAACCTAGCCCTTGCCGAGACCAAGAATCTTAATATACTTACTATCTGTAGCGCTTGCGCCGGAACCTTAACCGAGGCTAGTGTTAATAGGGAGAATCCGGTGGGGGAGCAGGTTAAAAAAGAGGTTGAGAAACAGGGATTAAGTTACAATGGGACAATTTGGGTTAAGCATTTTGTGAGATACCTGTACGAGGATTATGGGTTGGATAAGATAAAGGAGCATGTGAAAAATCCTTTGAAAAATCTTAGGATAGCTATACATTATGGTTGCCACTATCTGAGACCATCTGAAATATATGACGAGTTTGATGACCCAGAACATCCGAAAAGCGTGAAGGAGATTATTGAGGCTCTCGGTGCTACCGTGGTGGATTATGCAGGAGAGCTTGATTGCTGTGGAGGAGGAACATTAACCTTCGACCAAAAGTTGAGTGCCACTATGGCTAAAAAGAAACTGGACAACGTTAAAAAAGCCAGTGTGGACGCTCTAGTTCTATTCTGTCCCTTCTGTTCCATAATGTATGATGGACACCAAAAGTTTATCGAGGAACAGTTTGGATGTCCGCCCTATAACATTCCTGTACTCTATCTGACTCAGCTAATGGGATTAGCATTTGGTATAGATCCAGTAGAGCTGGGATTTGATTATAACAAGGTGGACGTGCAGCCTCTACTAGACAAAATAGGTGGAAAAGGGTGATTGAGGATGATTGGCGTTTATATTTGTGAGTGTGGAGGAAACATCGGAGACGTTGTCGACGTTAACGCGGTGAAGGAAGCCATCCAGAAAATTCCTGACGTGAAAACCGTGAGAATAAACCGGTTTCTATGTTCCAAGCTGGGTCTAAAGATGATAATAGACTCAGTGAAGAAACAGAATCTGGACCGAGTGGTGGTGGCTTCCTGTTCTCCGCACATGCATGAGGAAACATTCCGAGAAGCCGTGGTTGAGGCGGGACTAAACCCCTACATGTTTGTGCACACCAATATTCGAGAACAGGACTCATGGGTAACAAAGGACAAGAAGAAGGCTACACAAAAGGCGATAGCTATAATATCGGGAGCAGTGGGTAGAGCAAGAAAATTGGAGCCGCTGCAGAAAACGAGGGTTGAAATCTCCAAGGACGTACTGGTCGTCGGTGGCGGTATAGCGGGAATAACGGCTGCCTTGCAGCTAGCAAACTCCGGATATCACGCCACACTCGTGGAAAAAAATCCGAGCATCGGGGGGAAGATGGCGCAACTCAGCAAAGTTTTTCCAACACTTGACTGTGCACCCTGCATCCTCAGCCCACGAATGGCGGACGTGGACAAAAGTCCTAACATTACGCTATTAACCAACTCAGTGGTGGAACAAGTATCCGGTGGACCTGGAAATTACGAAGTAAAAGTTAGGATTAAGCCCCGAGGAGTGGATGTTGAAAAGTGTCTAAGATGCGGCAAGTGTGAGAAAGTTTGTGAAGTTGAGGTTCCAGACGAATACGAGGCAGGACTCTACACTCGCAAAGCAATCCATCTACCATTTGCGCAAGCCGTTCCCGCCGCTTACTGCATTGACTTTGAGAACTGCAATAGATGTGGCTCCTGTCAGGAAGAGTGCCCCGTAGAAGCCATAAATATCAACGAGGAGGAGAGAGAAGAAACCTACAAAGTGGGCGCAATTATAGTCACCACCGGATACGACATTCTGGACAAGGGAGAGATAGAAAGATACAAGGTTGACGAGGAATCCACCATAACCTCTCTCCAGTTAGAGAGACTGATAGAGAATGAACTTGCGGCGGGGAAAGTTTTGAAGAACTCCCAGGGCAAACGCATAAAGGATGTGGCTTTCATTCTTTGCGTAGGCTCCAGAAATCCACAAAAGGGAGTTCCCTACTGCAGCAAGGTCTGCTGCCCCTACGCCGTTAAGGAAGCAATACTACTGAAGAAAACACTGCCCTATCTCCGCATATGGATCTACTACATTGACCTGAGAATGTCTGGTCGTGGCTACGAAGAACTCTACAGGCAGGCACGGGAAATGAATATAAACTTCATCCATGGCAAGCCAGCAGAAGTGAGTGTAGACCCTGACTCGGGCAGGCTTCAGATCGTTTCTGAAGATATTGATACTGGTCAAATAATTAAGAATTCGCTGGATTTGGTTGTTTTGTGCCCGGCTATGATTCCCACAAGCGACTTAGCTGACTTAGCGGGTAGGCTTAACATCTCGGTGGGAGAGGACGGTTTCATAGCGGAAAAACATATTAAACTTAACCCGGTGTCAACCCTTAGAGAAGGAATATTCGCCGCGGGAACAGCTCTGGGACCCAAAGACATCCGAGAATCAGTAGTAGACGCCAGATCCACCGTCGCCCAAGCAATCGAATTCCTAGGAGAGGGATACAAGAACATCAGCCCCATAAAAGCCCAACTAGTAGGCGAATGTTACGGAGTAGGAGAATGCGTAAAGGTTTGCCCCCACAACGCAATAACACTAAACGCGCAAGGAAAAGCCCAGATAAACATTCTGGCATGCAATGGTTGCGGAGCCTGTGTCCCCGCCTGTCCCCACAACGCCCTAGAACTAGCACACTACACAAAAGAGCAAATATTGGAGGAAGTAAAAGGACTCCTCTCAGTACCCTCCGAGGATATAAGGATCATTGGATTTTTCGGCGATTCCACAGCCTACCCCGCAGCGGATACCGCCGGTGTCTCACGCTTGAATTACCCTCCCAATCTACTAATCGTAAGAGTGCCATCCACCGCACTGTTAGACACTGATACTCTGATTAAAACACTTGAAATGGGTGCGGACGGAATCATGCTGTGTGAAAACGGAGACACCAGAGAAGGAGAAATAACAGAGGAAAACGCAAAGAAAGCCCAAGTCAAACTGGAGGAAAGGGAAATAGAAAAGGACAGAATATTCTACCAGCCCCTCGCAATACCTGCATACAAGTCCCTACCATATCTCGTAGAAACATATCTTTCAAGAATCAAGAGAATAGGAAAAATGGGTGCCAAACCCGCACCCCTTTCCAAAAGTTAGCCAAGTTCCTAAAGGAGCTATTATTATCGTTTTTCTAATTTAAAATTTTTATTTATCATGTAAAGCACAAAGTTTTTTATAAAAATGAAATCTATTTCTCATGTTTAAAACGAAAAGAACTCTCTTGTAAGAGATTCTCAATAAACTTGGTTCTAAAAAGGTTTTAGGAGGATGTGAAATGTCTAAAAAAATTGAAGTGGTTGCTATGATAGGGGCAGGATTTATGGGTAAGCAGATATCTGCCTGGGCAGCAACACACGGTTATGGTTTACGCATTTATGACAAATATCCTGAGGCTTTAAAGCAAGCAAAGGAATTTGTGACTCAAACAGTGGAATTTTACTTCATGCCAGAAGATGTTCAGGGAGACCCCAAAGAAGTACTTGCAAATATCACCTACCATGACAATATTCCGGATGCCGTGAAAGATGCGGACCTCATCATCGAGGCAGTACCTGAAGATTTGGAATTAAAGAAGAAAATATTTGCCGAGCTGGACAAAGCAGCTCCGCCACACACCATTATAGCCACTAATAGCTCCTCGATACCGGTGTCAAAGATTGAGGGGGCAGTCAAGCGAAAGGACAAAGTTTTAAACATTCACTTTTACGCTCCCATCTACCAGAGACCCATGGTGGACATCATGAGGGGAACCCAAACCAGCGACGAAACCTTTGACAAAGGAGTAGAATGGATTGAAAGCATCGATTGTGTCCCACTCAAAGTAAAAAAGGAGTGCCTTGGCTTCGTCTTCAACAGAGTCTGGCGAGCAGTAAAGAAAGAATGCCTAAAAATATGGGCTGGAGGATACGCCGATTTTAAAGACGTTGATCGAGGATGGAGAATATTCTCAGGCATGAACATGGGTCCATTCGCTCTGATGGATGCCGTGGGGCTGGATGTGGTTTATGACATTGAAATGTCTTATTATAATGAGAGTGGTAATCCTGATGACAAGCCACCACAAGTCTTGAAGGACATGGTGGATAAAGGCGAGCTGGGGATGAAATCCGGTAAGGGCTTTTATGACTGGACGCCCCCATTGGAGTTTACCTCTGAAGAATTTATTAAACCTAAAAAGAAAAAGTAGTTAATTTTTTTGGGAGTTTAGAGAAGTGATTTTCCACTTCTCATTTTTTCTAAATAACAATAAGTGTAAATTAGGGGAACCATAAGGTTATTTAGGTTAGACAATAATTTTTAGAAATATTATTAGAGAGGAGGGTAGTTATGGATCCTAAAAATGTTAAGAGGGTAGTGGTGGTAGGAACAGGTGTTATGGGGCATTCTATTGCCCAGGTTTTCACCCAAGCGGGCATCGAGGTGGGGCTGGTGGATTTGAATGACGAGACACTGAAACGTGCCATGAATCTGATAAAGTCTAATCTTGGGATATTAGTGGAGTTCAATAGTGTATGAACAAAACCCCTTTCGGGGAAATTATCGATAGATTGAACTGCTCATGATGTGGTTCCAATCGGTTATCCTCTCCCCAAATCCGGGTTCCTTCGCGACTTCAAACCCC
>NZ_JBRAKS010000267.1:0-5441 GCF_052745115.1 Candidatus Jordarchaeum sp. | reverse complement strand
ATAGCCATATATGGTATTATTTAGTATTAAATCTTCCTACTGTTGTAAACCCTTTTTATCAAGAAGGAAAGTATCAAAATTGGAGGATTTAAAATTTTTCTTCATGAAATCGGCACAAAGTAATAGATATGTATTTTTGATTTTGGGTATGTGAAAACGTCCTGGCTAACTCCCATAGTAGGGTTTGGATTTGGAAAAGAAGGCTTAATAACTCCTCCTCTACAAGCAGCCAACAAACAAAAACACATACCCCCATGCAAAAAACATAACTATTACATCGTTCCATGAAATCTTCAAGTAGATTAATCTTTTTAACATCCATGAAATTCGCCCCAAAAAAGAAGACACTCTTAGATATTTATTTAGATGGAAATTATTAATCATTTTCGGTTATTTGATGAAAAATTAGTTAATTCTTTTTTTGTTAACAGTGGAAACAGTGGAAGTACTGGAAATGATATATACAAAGGTGTTTATATTTTTAAACGGATTCTTACCAAATAGGTACCCGAAATGATCTCATCAGCAGATAAGTCGATAAACCAAAATATATTTTTAACAGAACAAGAACAAGCAACAGTTAAACCACATGAGATCATATTCCAAAACATAAAAGAAAACAGCTTATACCGCATAAAATATACTTTCAACGGGAGAATATCAGAACCAAAAAACGTGAGCAAAGTAATCGAAATATACGAAAACGACTTTAAACTCAATCGAGAAGGGGTCCAGGGGGAACCCATATACGGTGGGCTTATCTTTTCAATACTGGTATACGACCGTGAAACAATGCATAAAATTTACTTCTTTCTAGTTGCCCAGAGAGCAAGAGTAAAAGTAGAACACTTAAATTACGAACAGGTACCATTGGAAAAAATCCAAGAAAGAATACTCCAAACCATCAGCAACTAAATCTAAATCCCCCCTACTAAATCATAAGCTTTCTGTCTTTTTTTCTGGAAATTTTGTTGTTGCTGATTTTACGATAAAGAAATAAATATGGGAGGGCATAGTAAAAAGACTAAATTAAGCTAATCTACAGGTGGGTATAGCTTGAGGACTCGCGTAATCATTATGGGTGCCGCTGGAAGGGATTTTCATAATTTCAATGTTTATTTTAGGCAAAATGCGCAATACGAGGTAGTAGCGTTTACTGCTGCCCAAATACCTAAAATCGAAAACAGAGTGTACCCTCCAGAACTTGCGGGTCCATTATATCCTGAAGGTATCAAAATATATCCAGAAGAAGAACTTCCTAAACTTATCGAAAAACACAACATTGATCAGGTGATCCTAGCATACACAGACCTCTCACACGTATCGGTCATGAACAAAGCCTCGTGCGCTCTGGCGTGTGGAGCTGATTTTCGCCTCATGGGGCCTAAAAACACTATGCTAAAATCAAAGAAACCAGTAATATCCGTTTGTGCGGTAAGAACCGGTGCAGGAAAAAGTCCCACCACCCGAAAGATTTCTAATATAATACGTAAAAAAGGCCTAAAAGTGGTGATAGTTAGACATCCTATGCCCTATGGGGATTTAAAAAATCAAGTATGTCAAAGATTTTCAACCTATAAAGACTTGGAGCTTTATAACACCACGATAGAAGAGAGAGAAGAATACGAACATCATCTTGACTTGGGAAACATAGTATACGCCGGAGTAGACTACAAGAAAATATTAAATGAAGCCGAAAAAGAAGCTGATGTAATCCTATGGGATGGAGGTAACAACGACTTCCCCTTCTACAAACCTGATCTACAGATAGTAATAGTCGATCCCCACAGGCCAGGACACGAATTAACGTACTATCCTGGAGAAACAAACGCCATAATGGCAGATGTGATAATAATAAACAAGATTGACAGTGCAAAACCCGACCATGTTGAACAAACAATAAGAAACATTAAAAAACTAAACCCCCAAGCCATCATAATAAAGGCCGCATCCCTAATCACCGTGGAAAACCCAGAATTAATCCGGGACAAAAGAGTATTGGTGGTCGAAGACGGACCCACACTCACCCACGGCGGAATGAGCTACGGAGCTGGAATAGTGGCCGCAAGAAAGTACGCAGCGAAAGAAATAATCGATCCCCGACCATACGCAGTAGGGTCCATAAAAACTGTGTTCGAACAGTACACTCAAATTGGTTCACTCCTGCCGGCAATGGGATATAGCCCAGACCAAATAAGCGAATTAAAACAAACAATTGAAGCCACGGACTGCGATACTGTAATCATAGGAACCCCCATAGATCTCAGTAGACTCCTAGAACTCAACAAACCTACCGCAAGAATAAAATATGAAATCCAAGAAATAGGGAAACCTGATTTAGAAGAAATACTGGATGACTTTCCATTAGAAAAAAATAAACAATAAAACTAGAGAAAATAAAAAGAAAAATGAAGAGAACGGTTTGGGTTACCTGATTTTTCCAATTATTTTAGTGTATCATTGATTGTCTTCGCATGTCTTCTCCACACTTCTTACACTGCCAATTCTTATCCTGGCTTGACTTTAGATCCAGGGTATTAAGTGTAAAACAGTTGGCGCAAACTTGCTCATTTAAAACAGCGGAAGTGCCGACACCATCAACCTTCTTTTTAATCGGATGCAGTGGGGCATCAATCGGTGGTGGAAAATACTTGTCTTCTCGATAATAATACTTACCAGTCTTAGGATCAATCGTGGGAACACCAAGAGGATATCTCCAGAAACTCCAGGGAAGTTTAGCACAAACATTTGCTGCTGCCCGCCTAATACCAGGAGCAATGTCCACCAAGTAATTATCTACATACTGGGATCTAGTCTTTATAGCATACTTAACATCTCTACCAGTAATACTTGATGAAACACTTTCGCTCACATTCTTGAAAAGCTCTCGAGTCCTCTGACGTCCTTTCCTAATCCAATCCATGCTCAAACTAAAGGCAGCTCTCAAAGGATCCTCAACTTCGAAGTCCTCTAACTCTTCAGGATGCAGCAATGCAAAATCAGGCGTATGAAAATTCGCGTTAAAGTCAACAATAATTCTATGATCCTTACCATCATCCGGAACCCTGTAGAAAAGCTCACGCCAGTGATAATCTGAGACAATCCACTCTAATACTCCGGTTTCTGCGTTCACCCAGACTTCCACCCTTTCATAGTCTTCGTGATACAATGATCTTGACGACACTGTGAATTCACCGGGCCACAAGTATGTGAAACGCATTACCCAATAGTACTTACCTTCCACCCATACTGGGGCATCTTCACGATCCTTGTATGGAAAGAGTGGTCCCTGATTTGCGTAGAAGTAGAGAGTGTATCTTTCGAGACCGAGAACCTGTACCCCTGATAACCCAAGTATAAATGATGCTATCAACAAGAATAATATTCCGTATAGCATAGCGGAAAACATTATTTCGAAAGGCAGTGCGGCAAGTGTCGTATATTGGTCTAGTAGTGATGGTGTAGTTGCAATCTGCAATGGGGTTTCTCCCAGAACATATTGCCTAAAGAACGGAGAGTTGAGAATCATTATGCTCAGAAAGTCAGCCATTCTCAGAAAAATATAAACTGTGAAGATAAAAGCAATGCTAGAAAAAACACCGATTGCTATCACTGCCGGGGCACCCTCGGGGGATTCACTAAGTATCTTTCGAGAGTGTACGGCCCAATAGATTGAAAAAACAAGAATGAATACGTAGATTACCAACGCAGCCACCACTAGTATTCTCACCTCGCCCGTCGTGAAATATCTCCATAGATCACCTGGTAATGTTACGTATTGAAGATAAGGTTGAACTGCAAATACAAAGTAAACTGTGGCTACTGCTATAAGTATACCTATCAGTGGAATAATCCATTTCGCCACAGCCGCTTGGTATGCTAATTCGAAGGGATTCCACACTGGTTTGTACTTTTCTGCGAGATAGTTTGGGTCGTAAAAGGTGCCGATTTCCTCCCCTGTATTTCTTAGTCGCACCTTGGCCTTGTTATCTTCTTGTGAAATTATTTCCAGTTCATGCACTGGTAGAGTGGGTTTTCCATCTCTGGGCACTCGATCCATATGTTCAAATGTTTTGAATTTTTTTTCTCTTCTGAAAAGTCTTCGCAGCAATGCCTTTGCTCCCTTTGTTACCACCTCAAATTCATCGACCTTATTTTTTCCAAGGAGGAAGTAGTTTGACCAGAGGTCTCGGTACATGAATGCCAGTCCTTGTGGAGTTTTCATCTCCGGCGTTGTTTCCGTATATGTGCTGACTCTGCCCATAGAGGCCCAGAAACCGCCCCAGAGTGCTGAAATCACAATAAATGTCGCCGCTATAGCCGTGTAAGCTATAGTTAGATTTGCCTGCCAAACTCCAAAAGCATCTTGATAATATTGCACGACACCTCCTTGAACCGTTATATGATAGGGTATCCACATAATGCCGTATAAGAGCTCTTGAACACCCTTTCCCAGGATACCAGCGAACGATGCCAGACTTATTGTTCCTCCAATGAATGCCCCGCTCCAGAAACGCTTAGTGAAATAGCCTGAAAAAGCACTGGTTATAAAAGCATAAACGAAACAGAGTATAAGCACCTCGTTATAATAAATAGTCCATGGTCCGAATTGTAACTGTGTGGGCGTTATGAATTTTACACCAGCTAGGGCTCCTAGGACAAAGGGGGCTGATATGAATATTAACCAAGTGAGTATAACAAGAGGTTTTTTGAATGAATATACATAGCTCTTCCACATTAGACTGTATACTTGGAACTGTGCAAAAAAGCCACCAATAACACCCATTGCTATCATAGTCAGTACAATACCATAGGTTGCAAAAAAACCGGCTCTCAAAGGGTCATAAACACCCATATATATTAGAATTTCTAACTGTAAATCCTTGCCCACTATGAAGAGTCCGGCTACAATTCCCGTATTAAGCAAGCCGTCAGGTAGTCCATTGCCAAGAGAAGCCACCAGGAATAATGCGAGTGGAGCCCCACCCTGAGAATACTCCTGAATGACATGGGTTGGATATATTGGGTAGGATATGAATGGTATCCATTCAGAGAAGTAAGGGTCAATACCCCAAGGAATTAAACCAGGTATAATGGACCAACTCCTACAGTAAAAATGAACAGCTGCTGCAATAGGTCCATAAAAAATATTGTCGAAATAGATTGCCCAATAGTCAAACCATGCAAAAACACCGATAATAATAGCGAGAATGATCAGAGTAACCCTTTTGCGTGTAAAAATCTTCATTAGTTTCGCTTTCAGAGGCATGCATCGTCCTCCAAATATATTTATGTTATAATTGATGCAAATGTTATAATATTATGATTCGAAAAGGTAATAAACATTTTTACCTACTTTCCGCACCCTTTACGAATATTTTGAGGTTTTTTCGTTTTTTCCAATTACTGCTTGTTTTCCTTGCTTGGATTCAAAAACCTTT
>NZ_JBRAKS010000266.1:0-5450 GCF_052745115.1 Candidatus Jordarchaeum sp. | reverse complement strand
GCAATACTCCAACCTTTCGGTTAAAATTGCACAAAAGACTTTTTACGCCCTTTAAATTTTTCCACATGATTATTTCTCCTGATTTGGAAAAGTACAAAGGGTAATAATACTATAAAAAATCCAAAAATAAAATTACATTAGATTAGATGGGGTTGATTCGATGTTTCCAGATGAGGTAAATCAAATAGCGAGAGATATAGAGTCCATGAGGATAAGAGGAGCGGGAAACATTGCCAGAGCAGCTGTTAAAACGCTTAGAATAACAGTTCAGAATTCAAAAGCGGGTAGTGTTCAAGAACTCCTAGAAGAATTGAGAAATACCGCTCAAATGGTTATTGGCATTCGTCCCACAGCAGTTTCTCTTCCAAATGGTATTCGGTTTGTTTCTAAAAGGGTAAATGATGAATTAAAAAGAAACCCTACTTTGGAGGAATTAAAAGAAATTGTGGAGAAAGCGGTTAAAGAGTTTATTGTGAACTCGGAAAGAGCAGTACTGCGTATAGGAGAAATAGGATCAAAAAGAATAAGGAACGGAGATGTGTTATTAACACATTGTAATAGCGCAGCAGCTCTATCTGTTATTTTAACTGCAGCTCACCAGAATAAGGATATTAAGGTTTTTGCCACAGAAACCAGACCTAGATTTCAGGGCCATATCACATGCAAAATTTTGAGAGACGCAGGAATAGACGTCACTCTCATAGTTGATAGCGCTATCCGACTCTACATGAATAAGGTAAACACTACCATAGTAGGTGCTGACGCCATTTCTTCAAATGGTGCTCTGGTTAACAAAATTGGCACTTCTACTGTAGCCCTGGTAGCTAAAGAAGCGAGAACCCTCTTTTTTGTAGCCACTGAAACTTATAAATTTAGTCCTGAAACCATGATCGGTGAGCTGATTGAGATAGAAGAGAGAGATATAGAAGAAGTAATTGACAGAGAAGAATTGGAAAAAATCGGAAATCCTAAAGTTCTAAATCCCGCCTTTGATATCACTCCCTCACAATACATAGATCTTATAATCACCGAAAAGGGGATAATTCCACCTCAGGCAGCTTTTACTATTCTTCAAGACGAATTTGGCTGGGTAAGTGGATTAAAAGAACACCTATTCTAAAAAAGTTCATACTTTAACTGTTTATGTATATTTTATGCTTTTCATAGGTTGAATGCTTTATGAGACATTTAGTTAATTATTTGCTTTTACGTTAAATGCAATTTAATGATTTGATTTGGAAAATTTAAAAATATTATTAGAGTTCAGCAATAATAGAGATACCAAATTTTCGAAAAATCGAGTTTAAATAAAAAAGATTGTAGTAATAAGGGCGATGTAGTTTCGTTCGATTCTGCCTCAAAAAGGAGCTTTTATAGAGCTTATTTTCCAATTTAGAACCCAAAAATAAGGGGTAGAATCGGGCGAATCTACATTACCTAGTAATAAGAAAGGTAAAATTTTTAAATAGCTATTTAGACTAGTCTATAATCCCCTACTCTATCAATTTTGGTTTGCGACTATTTATTTAATTATGATTAATTTACAAAAAATATTAAAAAATAGTAATCTGTAAAGAAGGCATAGCAATGGCAAAAATAAAAGTATGGGATTATTTGATGGACAAAATTAATAACGATTCAGCAGTTCACTTGACATTGGTAGATCCCGATCCGATTAAACAAACAGCTCAGGAAGCAGGTATAATAGCAAAGTATGCTACCGAAGCGGGGACCGACGCATTTATGGTTGGAGGATCAACCGCTTTCGGAATTTTGGATGAAACAATTAGAGAAATTAAGAACCAAACGGATTTACCTGTAATACTTTTTCCGGGAAATGTTGCCGGAATTTCTAAATACGCAGATGCAGTTTTTTTTATGAGTGTTTTAAACTCCAGAAACCCATACTACATCATACGAGCCCAATTAACCGGGGCTCAAGCCGTTAAAATGTTTGATCTTGAACCCATCAGTATGGGGTATTTAATTTTGGAGCCTGGCGGCACTGCTGGATATATAAGTGAAGCACAGCTTATTCCCCGCAACAAACCGCAGATAGCCGCTGCGTATGCTCTTGCGGCCCAGTATATTGGTTTCAAATTAGTTTATCTAGAGGGAGGATCTGGAGTGGACCGCGAAGTACCTTTGGAAATGATCTCAATGGTGTCCTCACTAATTGATATACCGCTAATAGTAGGGGGTGGCTTAGAAACACCAGAACAGGTAACCGCAGTAGTTCGTGCAGGTGCTGAAATGGTTGTTCAAGGAACATTCGTAGAAAAAACTGTTTTGAGCGATAATGGAGCAAAACTAACAAAGATAATCAAAGCGATGAAGAAAGAAGCAAAAGCTAAAAGTAATTAAATAGTAAAAGAGGGGGATAAAAAGTATCAAGTCCACTTTCCAGACATTGATAGACAATATTTTAATAATATTTCCCATGAAAAACTAAAGATTTTCATAATTTGTCTAAAACGCGCAAGCGTATGAAGGTTTGCTATGAAAAACTTGATATTTTCATATTTTGTCTAAGAAGCGAAGCTTATGTAGGTTTAGCTGATATATTCAGGCCTTTTCTCTTCTTTGGACCTTGTTCCTTTTTCAGTTATTTTTCCAGCGGTATCCCATTGGAGTTTTGTTTCACGTTCCAGGGAAGATAAATCGATTTTTAAACCAGGTTTATCACTTAATACTTTCAAAAGAGCGTATGATGCTGCAATATCGTGGTTAAGCATTTTACAGGATTCTGAGAGTAGAATTACACCGTCTATATCGTATAAGCTTTTAGAAATAACTGGAACTATTCCGTTCATACCAATTACAATCCCTTCTTTAAGAACATTCACGTTTTCCAATTGGCTATAGGATTCTACCAAGTCTTTAGAAGTTGCTGTAACGTATACTTTTGGGTTTCTTTTTAGGGAGGTCAAAGGTTTGGCTGCTAGGGATATGATCATTGTTACGCCTAAATCATTTAGGGTATTTGCGATATACTTTGATAAAACGTTCATACCAATGTTGGAGGTTGGCTGAGTATCTGAGGTTAGCAGTAACACATCTCGCCTTAGTGATATGTCTTTATAATGGAGTAATTCGATTTTGGATACAGCAAGACACCCGTCCGAGTTCACCTTTACTTGTGACGGAAAATCAGAGAAGTAAATTTCCATAATTCTTTTGGGTTGGAATTGTTTTCTTATAAGGTCTAGGGCGCCTTTCCCTGCGTTAGCTATACCGGGCATCCCCTGAACGCATAAAGTTTTATTTAGTTTTTTTGGGTCAATTTGTTGCATTTTCTTCGTGGTTATGTTAAATTTGTCTTCCTGTACGGTCAATTTGAATCATCTACTTTCGTTTTAAGCCTTAGAATATTTTCTGAATAACAAAATTAATTTGTATGATAATGTTTACAAATTTTAATGTTTTCTTTATTTGGAGATGACCCCATGAAAAAGGGAAAATTCATTGTTTTAGAAGGAATTGATGGCTCTGGGACAACCACTCATTCTAATAAGTTAGCGAATTGGATAAGAAGTAAAAATTTAGAAGTTATGGTAACGGAAGAACCAACAGTCGGAGCTATTGGTAAGATAATTCGTAAATACCTGTTCTCGGGTGAGGGCTCCCCTCCAGTTCATGCACTTCTTTTTGCAGCAGACAGGGCAGAGCATACGGAAAAAGTGATAAAACCCTCAATTATTAGTGGAATAATTGTAATTTCTGATCGTTATGTTGAATCATCAATAGTGTACCAAGCTGCCGAGGGACTAGATATTGAATGGATTGAGGCAATCAATAAATTTGCAATTGAACCAGATTTAACGATTTTTTTGGACGTAGATCCTGGCATAGCTCTAGCCAGAAAAAGAGAAGTTAGAGAAAAATTTGAGAATATTGAATTTTTGAAAGAAGTGCGTCGAATCTATTTGGAAAGAATTCGGGTTAAAAATTTTCCGGTGATAGATGCTAGTAGGCCCATTGAAGTTGTTCATGAAGATATAGTGAGGTGTGTTGAATCATTTCTTTTTAAAACGTAGTATTTATAGGTTTGGAAAACAGAGGAATATATTGGCGATGAAGATGAGTCCGTCTGACTTGGGGATGAAGAACGATTCGGGCGGTCTGAGCCTCTAAATCATCAAACATTTTTGGTTGAACAATATTTTACTCTAAAAGAAGATTTCTCGAAGAAATAGGTTTAAAATCAGTTTTTAAAAATATTTCATTTACTCCTCGGAGAGTAGCTCTCCTATTCTGGCTGAAATTTTTTTAAGCACCATAAAAATTAATCCCAAGTTAGCGTCATTTTTGGCAAGAACTGTAATAATGGCGCTTATTCCCGCTCCCTTAATAATTATGTACCCTTGATCTCCCTGCATTGTAATTTGTTGCAGATTTCCACGAACCAGTTCTTGTGAAGCGCGTTCACCAACACTGAGAATAGCAGCAGTCATGGCTGCAACAACACTTTCATCTACTTCAGAAGGCATTGCAGATGCTATAGGTAAACCCTGCACACTAACCACGGCGCTTGCCTCGATTCCAGGGGTATTTGCCTCCATTTCTCTTATTAAACCAGTTATTTCGTCAATTTTCGACAATTTCAATCACTACGGATTTAATTATTGGACAATATTTTCTGTCCTCGAATCGGCTATAAATTTAACCTATCGTTACCTTTTTTTCGCTTTCCAATATTAAGTTTAAATAAGTTTTAAATCGAGAATAATTACATATTTTACTATATTTCTATTGGATTTTTTACTCATTAACTTTTTGTTTCGAGAATATTATAATCCTATTAAATAATAGACGGAGGGGAATAATTTAATAATTTGGTTGTGTCTGCTAATCGGTTAACTTTTTTTGGGGATCTTGGGCCCCTCCTATGTTATATGTTATAATAATAAAACAATGGAGGGGGACCCAATCATATCCCTAAATGGGGAAATACAGGTTACAGGGGATTTAAGTCAAGTCTTATCCCCCTATCCCGAAGCTTGGACGAAGCCAACCTGAACAAAGAATTCCTCAAAGCAATACTGGAGAAGACGCAAGACCAGCTGATAGATGAGCTGTGTGGCAAGAAGTACGCCCGAAACACGGACAAGAAGTTCAAAGAGAGCAGGAACCACCCAGAGAACCCTGGTAACCAGGTACGGCACGATAAATAAAGTTCAAGCTGGTCAAGGTGAAGTCGCTGGAGAATGGAACCATACTACTACGACCCTTCCTACTCTACTTGGGATTAGAGCCCCGAAAGAGAGTTGTCGACGACCTGGACTTCGAATGCGCCGAGTTGGCAACCCTACTCACCTACCGGGACTCCCAAACAGTCATTAAGGAACCCCAACCAAAGCCGAAGTTCCCAAGCACCGCATACACTCTTACGTCCAAAACAGTATCCCCGCTTTGTTAGTCTAGTATCATATTTTTCAACTCCTCGGTTT
>NZ_JBRAKS010000265.1:0-5454 GCF_052745115.1 Candidatus Jordarchaeum sp. | reverse complement strand
GCTCACCAGCCAAAACCAGTTTTAATAACCTATTTCATTTTCAAATACTGTATAAAAAATTGGGGAATTAGCTCTTTTTAACCGGTTTATTGTGTCTAGATTATTAAAAATTAGACAAGGGCAGTAAAAAATGGTTCAGATTTTGTTTTTTGGGGTTTTAGTTTGGGAAGGCTTTTTTTATTTCTTCGTAGAGTTCGGGGAAGCTGTTTAGCCATTCTTTTCTTTCTTTTTTGAGTTGTTGCACCATTTCCTCGATTTGTTCGATGCTGTACCATTTTTCCAGTCTGAATCTGTCCATATTGACTCCTTCCACTTCTTTGGGTACTAGGGTGCCGAAGTAGGGTTCGGGCACCCACTCAATGTTGTTTCGGGCTATTCCTCTTATTATGGAAGCCATTTCTTTTATTTCCACTCGCTCCACTTTTCTTTTAACTATGCTGACTCCTTCTTCGTTTACCTCTCTTATTTCTCCCACTCCGCCGGTGTTTATTAAGTAGCATTGTACTTTTTCGCCCAGGCCTTTTATTATGTCGTAGAAGCGGTTTCCTTCCTGGGCTTTGTTGCCCACTATAAAGGGGTTGGTTCCCACTTCTCTTACGGATTGCCCGGCTCTTTTGGGGTCGCTTCCCGAGGTTTCAATTGATTCCCCTAGCATGAATGCGGCTGCAGCCTGTTCTAGGGTGAGTTTGGAAGCTATGGGTACCACGGTATTTCTTCTCGTGATCATTAGAATTATTAGTCCGTCCACGTCTTTTAGTGGGGGTAGATTTAGTGTGGAACTTTTGTATTTTCCAAAGTCGTCTCTCTGCATTATTCCGCGACCGTTGCCGGTTAATATGTCGCTTTCGAACAGTACGTTGCCTTTGTAGTCCACCATCACGTTTTCCAGTATAGCGTCTGGTTTGGTTACCGCATCGTAGATTAAGGGCTGTATTTCGGGGTTTACTCCTTCTGTTTTTAGGTAGAATCCTCTCTCGGTACCCAAGGCTGATCCGTCGGGTCGGAGTGCGACAAAGTCGTCCTGCACTATTTCTATGCCTTCCCCATCATTTTCATTCAGGTCGTGTGTGTGGCAGCTGTGGGTGGTTTTTCCGGTTGCTGTGAGTCCGAAGATTAGTGTGTTATAGGTTTTTATTTTGCCGGTTTTGGCGTCTCTTGCTCTGATTATTTTTGCGCCTGCGTGTAGTCCGAGCATTCCTTGCTGTTTTGCGAACCACATTGCCATTCTGAGCATGCCTTTCTTGTCTTCCCCGTAGTAGTCTGTTCCAAGCACGAAGGTTACTCCTATTTCTGGAAACACAATTATTTGTCGGTCTTTCTCGTGCCACTCGGGAATGTGTACTATAAATATGTGGGGACCGTTATAGTTTTCTTTGGGTGGGAAGAGTGTTTGGTTTACCATGTGGGCTAGCCTAATCATTTCTCCCCTATGAATGGAGAGGAATAGGGTGCATTTAGGTGAGAAGTAGGGATTATCTCCCATGTTGCGTTCGCTGCAAACAAGAGGAGCATTTTTAACGTATTGAAGGACATCCTTTACCGTTTTTGGAAGGTTTTTCATAAGTTCCTTCTGTCGGGGATTCATTTCGTATTGGACCACTTCTGGACTGCCCACAGTTATGGTTAAGCCTGCGCTCCGATTTTTAACAGTTGAAACGAAATTGTAGTTGTCAAACTTTGTTTTAGTTCCATATATTTCAGCCATTTTTCTAATAATTTCGGGAGATAAGTGTTTAACATTTGTTCTCTTGTAGAGTTTTTGCACTGCCTGTTTTATCTCTTCCAAGTTTATCTTGGAGATAATCTCGTCTATTTCGGCTTTAGCCTTTTCTCTTTCTTCTTCTAAAGGTTCTACGTACTCCTTGGAGGTAATTATTCTTCTTACTTCTTTTTGTACATCTAGGAGTGGTTTGGCCATGTTTAAGCTGTACACGGCTGCGAATTTAAAAATGGTTTTGTAAAATTCGGTTTGCAGTTTTTTTCGCTTCTCGTCCTTTACAAGAAGGTACGGGTTGAAGAATGGTTGCTGAGAATGGGTGAGAACATTTATCGCCTCTTGGGGACCTAAACGTTTGGCGATCCTTACATCCTTGGGATGATTAACGAGTAGGAAAACAATTTTAATCCGGGTGGTATCTAAATACTTTTCGTTTCCTCCAATCCACCAAGGGTCGAGCATAAAATGATTATTTTCCTTCTTGCTCTTCTCATAGATTGCTTGAAGCCTGGGATAAATCCTGATTAGCTCCTTGGTGAGGAAGAATTTTCTCTCAGATACTGATGTGGATATGCGTCCCTTTTCTCCACCGAGTTGCTCTACGTATATTATGTCATCAGAGTGTATTCTTGCGCGCTCCATCTCTAGTAGTAAAAACGCGTTAGTACTAACTCCTGAGCCTGTTTCTCCCATTATAGCTACGCCTTCCCCATTAATGTCCACAAGGCTTCCCCTAAGAAAGTTTAAACGCTCCTGCTCTTCGCAAACGTCAGCGACGATCCCCAGCGCTAAGGCTCGCACGAACTCATAATCATATACATTAAATATTATCCCGGTTTTAGTTTCAGAGTTGTAATATATTCCCGGGTTTTCGTCGTAAATCCCAGTAGCTGCGTATATTATGCCATGAGGACGTAGGTTCCGATCTATAGCTGCGGGAAACCAGTTCTCTCTCCAAAAATCATCCAAATGTTCCTCATTGGTTCTCAACTGAATAATGTATCCATTTATGTTTGCGTTCCAAACGTAGATGGAATCATATCCCATATGTCTTTCTGCTTTTTGAACCAATTCCTCCCTTTTTTCCCGGGAGATTCCTATGTCTATTTTACCTTCTCTTGTTTGAACCTTTTCCAAATTGCCCATTCTAATTTTCCCTCAAAACAACGGGCTAACTCATTCAAATTTTATTCCGGTTTTCCAGAAATCAAGTAGTCTTCACCTTTTTATACGTTTTCATTCCACAGTTCTAAACGTCCTAAAAGTAAGCAGGAATATGTTAAAAAGAAAATTTGTTTACCGCCAATTTTATTCTTTTATATAAATATTTGAGATTTAGGGAAGGTTATTTATATCTCATTGTTCATATTTGATACAGTCCTTGCAAAATTTTTCCAGTGACCTATTGGGATGATTCTGGAAGAGCCGTATGACCATTGCTGGGATGATTTGCAAAAAGGACTCCTCAAATAGAGGAATAAAAAAGTGTTTGAGGATTAATGGGTTAAATTTGCTGATATGTATTCCGAGAGCTTTTCAATATTTTTCCCCTTTTTTGCGGATATTGGAATAACCCTGTTCTTATTCCCAGAGTCAAGTATGGTTCTTACAATATCTAATATTTGGTCTAGATTATTCTTCTCTGCTTCATCAATTTTATTTAGCACCACTATGGTTTTCTGTTTTTGCACCGATATAGCTTCAAGTATTTTTAATCCTTCACTAAGTTTGAATGCTACAATCTCCGGTGGCTCGTTTGCTGAAACTAGAAATAACTGTAGATCTGCGTACTGAAAGTCTATCAGATTTATTTCGAAAGACGTTAATAGTCGAGGATCTAAATCCATTACAAAGCCTATAGTATCCACAAAAAGTATATTTCCATTTTTCAACCCCTTTTTGTACTTTGCGGTTAGAGTTGTGAAAGGCCTTTCACTGACTGGCTTATCTGCCCCGGTGAGCCTGTTGAAAAGTGTAGTTTTTCCAGAGTTGTAATAGCCTCCAATGTTAACTATTTTGGCTCCCTCCTCCTTCCTCTTGATTACCTGCATTTTCTTCTCTTGAAGCATTCGTTCAATATTCTTTTTAATGGAGGCCTCTCTCCTGCTAAACGATTTAAGTGTGCTGTGCATAGCATACTCCCCACCACCCATTAGAAAAGGATGCTCTTCCTTGTACTTTTCGGAAACCCTAAGCTTTACAAGCGGTGTTTCCTTTTTCATTCTGGCCAGCCTTATCTGGAGAAGTGATAAAATGTCCGAAGCATTGGCCTCAAATATTTCAAGAGTTAAATCATACCTGTCCAAAACAGTTTTTTCTAACTCCCTTGAAAGGTTTAGAAACTGTTTTGAAGATAGCTGATTGTAAACGATTAGGTTATCTATATCCTTAGATTTTAAAAGGCCTCTAATTTCTTCTATTTTCCCCTTTCCGAAGAGTAAGTCGCTAGTAGGATATCTTGTTTGAACTACTTCCTCCACCACATCGTAGCCTGCATTTGTTGCAAGAGTAATTAATTCATCTAGCTTCACGCGGAACAAAAAGTGGTCATGAAAATCCGTCTTCAACATTGCGACACAAGCACGATTATTGAAAGTTCTCCTATCCAAGTACTCGCCATCCTAAAGTGTATCCAACATCTAATAAAAAGTAATGACGCCTAATCAATTTTCCCTAATTGTTAAATTTACTTCCCTAAAACTCAAAAAGATAATACATATATGGTTCGGTTCTTAATTCCCATTGGAGGATTGTGAAGTGCGCGTGGCAATTTTTTCCGATATTCATTCAAATCTATACGCTCTGGAGGAAGTTTTGAAAAGCATCTCAAAAGATAATGTGGACTTGACTCTATGTGGAGGAGACCTAGTGGGATACGGGCCATTTCCCAACGAGGTTATTCAGGTCTTAAGAGACTGGAAAATACCTACATTAATGGGCAATTACGATGATGGAGTGGGATTTAATAGGGATGATTGTGGCTGCGCCTATCGCAGTCAGAGGGAAATCGAACTTGGAGAAATTTCATTAGAATGGACTAAGGCTAAAGTCACTGATGAAAATAAATCTTTTCTAAGAAATCTCCACGGAAACACGTATTATACTTGGAATGGTATGAGGGTTCTTCATGTCCATGGAAGTCCCCGAAGAATGAACGAGTACTTGTACGAGGATAGGCCCGAGAAAAATCTGCTCCGAATGCTCGAACCATTAAATATAGATCTTTTGATATGCGGTCACACTCACCTACCATATCACCGGATAGTTCAGAAAATCCATATTGTGAACACTGGTAGTGTGGGAAAACCAAAGGACGGTGACTCCCGAGCATGCTACGCTCTCCTAGAAATAGGAAACGGCCTAGATGTGATTTTTAAAAGAGTTCCTTACGATGTGGATGGGACCGCTCAGGCAATAAGAAGTGTTGGTCTTCCCACAGAATTTGCCGAGGATCTTTATTCCGCTTCTTTTACACACTAGTCTAGTCTCATACTTGATCATTTTTATTATTTTATAGGAAACTTGCAAATCAGATTGGGAATCTAAAGTAAAGATTCAGCAAAACATTTTTTATGTTAAGAAACTTATTCCAAAAAGGGGTTGAATTAAAAAATGGTGTTTGAAATGGGAGAGAAAGAGTATATAGAGGAATTAAAAGCTAAGTGGACCAGAATATGGCCACACCGTTGTCCGAAACTTACCCATCTAGGACACTTCCAGATGGTGTTCGGTTCCTG
>NZ_JBRAKS010000264.1:0-5459 GCF_052745115.1 Candidatus Jordarchaeum sp. | reverse complement strand
TTCTCTCCACTATAAGGGTATCCCTACCCCCAAAAACTCATTTTCAAATACTGGGGTTTATCATAAATCTTAAATTCAGAAAAATCCCCTTAACTATGGAAAGTCGGGTATAAAATTTGGAGACGGGAATAATGGCAACAGAGAAATACGCGGATGAAATAAGATTCTGTGCTTCATGTGCTAAAATGTGCCGCCACGTTTGTACCTCAGGCACAATCACCAAGTCCGAATCCGCAACCCCTTACGGAAGATGCTTACTTGCTTATTATATTGAGAACGGAGTGCTTGAACCTAGCGAAGAGATACTGGATATCATGTATCAGTGCAGTACTTGCGGTTTATGCCAGGCCAATTGTCTTTTAGATTATGATATTCCTAAGGTGGTTGAAACTTTGAGGGCGAATCTGGTTGAGAAGGGGCTGGTGAACGAGGATGCAGCTAGGCTTGCTGAGAATGCTGAGAAAGAGCATAATCCTTATGGTGAGCCTCACTCGGAGCGCTTCTCTAAGTTGAAAGCCGCGAAAGAGACAAATCCCGAAGTGATATACTTCGTGGGCTGCACCAGTGCTTACCGCAATCCTGAGATTGCTGAGGCGGTTTTAAATATTCTAGACAGGGCTAATATTAATTACACGATTTTGGATGATGAGTGGTGTTGTGGGTCGCCAATTCTTAGAACTGGTTATCGAAAGCAGGCTAGGGAGTTAATGAAGCACAATCAGGAAATGATTAACGGTATGAATGCTAAAATTGTTGTTACGCCCTGTGCTGGTTGTTATAAGACTCTGAAGCAGGATTACCCGGAGCAGGGATTTCCCCTAAAAGCCGAAGTGTTACACGCATCAGAATTTATTCAGAGACTAATAGACAAGAAGAAAATCAAACTCGATAAAAAGATTAAAAAAATTGTAACCTATCATGACCCTTGCCACCTGGGAAGACACTCCGAAATTTATGACGCTCCCCGAAAACTCTTGGAACAGATTCCCGGAGTAGAACTAGTGGAAATGGAGTTCAATAGGGAGAATGCACATTGCTGCGGAAGTGGTGGTGGAATGGAGGCTACCTACCCTGAAATAGCGGAGCAAGCGGGAAGAAGAAGGGTGGAAGAAGCTAAAGAAACTGGGGCCAAAATTATAGTAACGTGTTGTCCTTTCTGTAAAAAGCAATTATTAAAAGTTTCTGACAATGAAATAGAAGTCTACGACATCGCGGAGTTATTATCTCAAGGCCTAGAGTAGCAAAAAATCACTATACGCAAAGAGTTCGGTTTTTCTGCCTTTTTTACCATGACAATCTTTTTATGATAAAATAAGCAATAGTAAAGGAAAAACAGGAGCTTAAAAGATGCCAAGAAGAAGAAAAGGTCTAAGCACACTTGAATTACTTCTAATAATCTGCCTGATAGTGGTAGTACTTATCGTGTTATTAGTAATTCTCCTTTAAACACTGAGAGTTGGAACCTTCTATTTCTGGGCGTACCCACCAAACCTTAATTAGTCATTTTAAAATTCTTTTTATTTTTCTACATATACAGATGATATGAATTAACTACTAATGATCAGGCCAAAAATGTATATCAGTTGCGTTTTTATTTCACCAATGCAAGATTTTTGTTAAGTTGTCTGCGAGACATTTCTGGTTTAAATTAAAAAGGGTTAAAATTGAAATACTCCAAAGGAGAGCTTGTCAGAAATGGGAAGAGTGTTGGAGCCGGTGCTAATATAACTGCAATTGCTAAAACAATAGTTACAGGGCTATAGTTACAGAAAATAAAAAAATTTTAAATGGATTGAAGAAATTACCAGTTTGAAAGTGGGGATGTACTAGTCATACTAACCGGGGATCAGATCATTTAAATTCCTTTTGATTTACAAATTTGGAGATGGTGTTTAGTTGCCTGAACTACCCGAGGTTGAAGCATTCAAGCCTTATATTGAGCAGTGTCTTCTCCAAGAGATTAAGGAGCTAGATATTCGTGACAAGAGATTTTTTGTAACATCCATTAAGGATTTTAGAAAAAAGTTGATAGGTAACCTTTTTGAATTCGTAGACCGGAGGGGTAAATTTCTCATTGTGAATTTGCGACTTTATTCACTAAAACTAGTTTTTCATTTTGGTATGACTGGTGATTTAAGTTACAATAAAACTGGAACACCGGAAGAAAAGCATGTCCGTGTGGTGTTTCATTTTCTTAATGGTTACGAGTTGAGGGTGATTGATCAAAGAAGGTTTGGAAAGCTTTACTTAGTAGAGACTATAGATCAGGTTAAGACCATTAGAAACATGGGTCCAGAGCCTTTGGAAATAGGTGAAAAAGATTTCTTAGAAATTTGTAATAAGCATCCGAGAAGGTCGGTTAAGAGCTTTCTTATGGATCAAAGTATAATTGCCGGTCTAGGAAATATGTACTCTGATGAGACACTCTTTCAGGCAGGTGTAAGACCTGACAAAAAAATGATGGATTTAACCGAAGCGGAAAAGACAAGAATATTCAAGAGAATGAGAGAGATTTTAGAAAAAATGATTAGAACCGATGCGGATTTTAGCGGGTTTAAAGACTTTCTGTTACTTTATCGGAGAAAGGGTGCTAACTGTCCAAGATGCGGGGGAGAGGTAGAAAATCTTAAAATGAGTAATAGAACCTCGTATTATTGTCCGAAGTGTCAGAGCTGATTCAGAACCATTTTGTAGAACTATTTTAAGGAGCGGTTGAGTCTGAAGAATTTTGAGATTGCAAGGATTCTAGAGAACATGGCTTTTTATTTGGAAATGTTTGATGAGATTAAGTTTAAGATTAGAGCCTTCCAGAATGCGGCTAAGATTATAGAGTCCCTGCCGGAGGATGTGGCAGACATTTACCGGAGAAAGGAAATACGCACTATTACTGGAATTGGCCCAGCAATAGCGGAGATTATCGGGGAACTCGTTGAAACCGGCACCGCAAAAGTTTACGAGGAGTTCAAAGAGAAATATCCTGTCAACATAGAGGAGTTGTCAGCGGTCGAGGGGTTGGGGTCGAAGAGGGTTAAGCTTCTCTATGATAAGCTGAAGATTAAAAATTTAGAGGAACTGGAAAAGGCAGCCAAAGAGCACAGAATAAGAAGAATCAAAACCCTTGGAATAAAAACGGAAAAAAATTTGCTTAAAGGAGTGGAGTTCGCAAAAAAGAGTAAAGAAAGATTACCTCTAGTATATGCGGATCAGATTGCTAAGGATTTAGTAAATAAATTGGGTTCTCTCAGTTTTGTGGAACGAATTACTGTTGCGGGGTCTTACCGGAGAAAAAAGGAAACGGTGGGAGACTTGGATATGCTGGTGGTATCTAAAAAACCTGAAGGTGTTATGGACTATTTTACCAGTTTAGAGAATGTGGGGGTGGTGTTGGGTAAAGGTCCTACTAAGTCTTCTGTTCTGTTAAAAGACGGTTTACAGGTTGATGTTCGGGTTTTCGACGAGGAAATCTATGGTTCGGCTCTGCTCTACTTCACCGGGTCAAAGGAGCACAACGTTAAGCTCAGAATAGTGGCAATAGAAAAAGGTCTTAAACTCAGCGAGTACGGAGTTTTTCGAGATGATACCCGATTAGCTGGGAGAACCGAGGAAGAATCTTATAAGGCACTGGGTTTGAGCTATATCGAGCCCGAGCTTAGGGAAGATTTGGGTGAAGTCGAAGCTGCCAAGAATAACAGTTTACCCCAGCTAGTTCAACTCTCCGATATTAAGGGAGATTTTCATGTTCACAGTAACTACAGTGATGGAATGGACTCTATCTCGGATTTAGCTAAAGCAGCTCAGGAAAGAAACTACGAGTATATCTGCATTTCTGACCACGTGGGTTCATTAAAAATTGCTGGAGCCCTGAATGAGGAACAACTAATGAAACAGATGCAGGAAATAGATCAGCTCAATAACAGTTTGAATAATTTCAGAATTCTAAAGTCAGCAGAAGTCAACATCAATGCGGAGGGAGAGCTGGATCTAAGCAAAGATCTCCTTAAAAAATTAGATGTGGTTCTTGGTGCACTGCATTCTGGATTCAAGGCGAGCAAAGAGGTTATCACTAGGAGGGTGGTTAAGACTATGGAAAGCGGTTTAATGCACATCTTTGTTCATCCCACTGGCAGGATCATAAATAGAAGAACTCCTTATGACATAGATTTGGTTCAAATATTAGAAAAAGCAAAGGAATCCGGAACAATTTTGGAGATAAATGCATTCCCAGAAAGGCTCGATCTTAGGGATATCCAAATCAAATCCGCAGTGGATAAAGGAGTTAATCTTGCCATAGGAACAGATTCTCATAATAAGAATCAATTGAGTTATATGGAGTATGGTGTATACCAGGCTAGGAGAGGATGGTGTACTAAAAAAAATCTGATTAACACATTAAGCATCAGAGAACTTGAGAAACTTTTTGATATCTAAAAAAAGGGCGGTTAAATATTGAACGAAAAATTAGTTATTAGAAAACTGATCATATGTGAAAAATTTTGAGATGATCTTGTATAATTATAATAGACCTTAGGTGTAATTATTTTTCATTCAGAAATGGTGTGAAAAATTTTAAAATCCTTCAGAAATACTACCGAAAAACGCAAAAACTGTGATAAAAGACGCCTGAAAACTGAAAAAAATTCCGGAAGTATCAATTACGCCTAAGGTCTAATATAAATTTTAGAGTGTATATCGAAATAAAGTTTTCAAAAAATTTTTTATAAATTTTTTTCTTAAAACCTAAAGTTAATGAATTTTTTATAATTGAATTGCGAAAATTTTTTTAATCGAAGAACTTATAATTATGAACAAAAAACAACATATATCACAAGGTAAATTTTTTTTAAATAAAAATTCTAAAAGATTGGGGTGAGAGTTGTGTCAAAACCGAAAGCAAAAACTAAATCAAAGGCAAAGGCAGCTGACCCGCTTGCTAATGCTTTAGAATGGGAAAAGAAAACTGTCACAGCTTATTCTAAAATGGAAGCCGATGCAACAAAGAAGAATGACAGAACACTAATGAAACTATTTGGTGATCTCAGGAAAGATGCTGAGAAGCACATCAAAAAAATCCAGAGCACTATGGAGAAAGTGAAAAGAGAACAAGAGAAGCTAAAGGCTTTAAAAGCTGCTAAAAAGAAGTAACTTTAATCGCATCAGCTAAAATTCATTTGATGTGATTATTTTTTTCCACCCTTCTTTTTTTAATACGTCTCTCATGAAAAATAAATTAATAAAATTAATCTCTTCCTCAGGACTTTTTATTTGTAATCTGTATTCGAATTATTTTCAAAAAATTAAGAAGAACTAGGAATCATCTACAATACTTATAGTATTGGATTTTGTTAGACCGACCATCAAAATAGTTATTATCCGATAGATTTAATAAAAATAAAATATATAATTACTGAAATATTTATACACATTAGGGGTGAGAGTTATGTCAAGTAAAAAATCGGACC
>NZ_JBRAKS010000263.1:0-5491 GCF_052745115.1 Candidatus Jordarchaeum sp. | reverse complement strand
ACTCGGAAAAGAAATTTAAAGAGGGGGGTGACAAATGTCTATGATTTCTACATTTATGTTTCCACTAAGCCATCCCAATCATAATATTTTATAAATATTTAAGATTCGCTAAAAAACTTGTGATTAAGAAATGTTACAAATTCTTATCTTAATCGTCTTGATTTATTATCACTACTCAAATTAATTCAAAATTCATAAAAAGTTTGACTTAATTCAAAATTATTTTATATTGTTGGGAGATTTGGGTTTTTTATTTCATAAACCCTGATTGATAATTTTTGACACTCCCCGCGACTAAAGTTGGGGGATTCTTGCTTATGGCTTTCTGCGCCTTTGAAGCAATGGGTGTGCCACCACCCAGTTAGCACGCCCTTCCACAAGGGGGAACGGCGTCTATATTGGCACCCTCATGGGGGCTGCGTCTTGTTTAGCCGTCTGAGCCCAAGCCAAACTCCTCAGCTACCGACAACTATTAATGTACTCTATTTCAAATAAATTTTTTGACGGTTCATCCCCGCGACTAGAAGTCGGGGCTTTCTCGCCAAAGATTCCTGCAAAAAAGGGATTGTTGTATTTATAATATATATGTAAAAATGTTAATTTAAAGTGGTATACTTATACAAATTGAGTACACAAAATATGTAAGGATATTTTGGAGGAATACTTTTGAAACAGATGTATGCGATTTTCAGGTGTCCTAAGTGTGGCAGATATACTTTCTCACCATCTAAGCAGAAAACAAGGTTATGTGGCAACTGTGGAAGCATAATAAAGGTTGATCCTATGAGGTCTCAAATTGTTGGTGATGCCAGAGAAGCATCGATGCTTGTGCGAAAGTATAATGCAGAAAAGGATCCTCAAAGTTTCCTCCAAGCCATAGAAGTGTCGAAAAAAGAATTGGAAAACCTTCTTCCGGAAGAACCAATAAAAATCCAAGATCTGATCGAAGAAGAAGAAACGATTTCCAGCTCCAGGGTCCAGAGGCTCACACTTCTCTTGGTTGAAAACTCCACCAGGGAACCAATTAGCTTTGATCTTATTGAAGAACTTTGTGCTAAGTACAAATTAGACTTCGAGTGGGTAAAAGAACGACTAACTCAGTTAGGAAAAGAGGGAAACATAATTTTTCCCACACCTTGGACCGTGAAATATATTGGTGCAGCAGATTCCGGATACACAGCTATATCCAAATCTACCAAACCTCAGATGCAAATAAAGGGAGCCAGCAAAGCCCTAATAAAAATACTATCCCAATCCAGCGAACCCATATCTGAAAAAGAAATAATCCAAAAAATGGAAATTATGGGATATAACCCCGAAGAAACCCAACAAACCCTAAAAAAACTCCACAAATCCGGTGAAATAATAGAACCTCGCCCAGGATTATATTATACAATATAGAATCCAAAATATTTCTCTGAAAAAAATTAATTAAAACAAATGCCAATGAGAAAAAAGGTTTATTTCTCAAAAAATTTCAATACGTGTTTACTATATCTTGCCTTTTTGCTTCAACTTTTTAATTTTGGCTTTTAATTTCTCTTCTTCTGTTTTTTCATAATACGATGGATCTACGTAAGCAGGCTTTCTCTTAGCGGGTTCCGAGTTAGATTCAAATATTTCCATCAGTACTCTACCGTCCATTTCGTTATGGATTGGTAAGCCTAACAAGTGGAGGATTGTTGGGGTTACATCGTAGATTTTTGCGTTTTCTATTTTATAGCCTTTTTTGATATCCTTTCCATATGCGATGATTATACCGTTTAAACGATGGAAGCCTGAGTATCTATTTGAGTAGGGCTTCTCCTCAAATAAAGGTTTATCAAAGTTTTCAAAAATTAAACACCTATAATCATTTATTGAAGGGATAAGGTCTGGTGCGAGTTTCACTTTGTCTCCTTTGTAAATATTTTCTGGCTCATAAATTGTCACTTTTATAGGTCTTCCGACATCCTTGCTCAGATTTTTTAGGTCATCTTTGATTTTCTTCCTTATTTTTTCGTAATTTTCTGAATTCTTAATATTTGGATTGATATAGATTGCTCCAAAGGCGATTGAGTGTCCCAGGCAGTAAGCTACTGACCTATCATAATCTATAAGGCTTGCAATATTAGTTGAAATTTTTAACGCTTCATTAATTCTAAGAATCAGATTATTTGGGAGGTATTTCCCTATCCTAAATCTTCTATTTATGGAAGCTAAAGCTTGTCGAAATTTTGTTTTTATCTCAACCTCTAGTCTCACTCTGTTCAATTTCCTTACAATATAGCCTTTAGTTTCAAGCCATTTAAACAAGTTGAAACCCTGGTATTGTGGTCCGAATCCATGATCGGAAATTATGAAAAGATTTTCGTTAAAACTCATTAATTTATCTAGAAATCCATCGACTTTCTGAAAGAACTTTTCAAATTCTTTTGCATATTTTGGAGCTATCCTTTCATCATACAGTGGGTGATTTTTATCTATATATTTCCACATTCTATGCTGAACAAAGTCCGTAGCCGAGTGAACATAGAAAAAAAGATTCCAGTCTTTTTCTTTTAAAAGATGTAATACAACCTTAAACTGTTTATCGGCTAATCTATTTAAATCTTTGAGAAAAAGCTCCACATCATCATATTTTGGTTCTTCGTAATTAACCACAATTTCGAACCCGTCAGAAACCTTATCTATTTCCTCCTTAAGTTCCTCAGGATAAGTAATTTTTTCGGTAAGGGCAAATATACCCGAAACCATGAAACCATTAATTTCATAGGGGGGGTAAAGGGCTGGAAAAGTAACCACTCCTACTTTATAGCCCTTATTACTCAGATAATCCCACACAGAGTGCCCCCTATAGTACTTCGAATTAAGTGGCTTAAGCCTCAAGTCCTCTCCCTTAATTAAGAAATCATAAACCCCCAGTCTCCCCGGATTTTTGCTTGTAGAAAACGCCAACCAGGAAGGACCCGTGACCGGGGGAATCGTTGATTCCAGGGAACCATAAGCTCCATTCTCTAATAACTTTTTAAAAGTTGGCAGCTTATTCTTTTGAATTAAGGGCATTATTACATCCCAAGTTGCGCCATCCAAGCCGATTACAATAATTTTTTCCATCTTCTACACCAATTTCATACCCTTTTGTGGAACTAGTTAAAGGAAACTAGAATGAACTAATCATCGCTTCCCTAATTGTTACTATAATGGTTAATTTAAATTTTTTACAAATCATTCCAAACTAGGAATCATAGGACTTTTAGAAGATATTAATGTCTGGTATTTAATACTTGTTTATACAGAAAAATGAAAAGTTGGAATACACTGAGTAGCTTTCTCAATCAAGATATTTGAGAGATGTGAGTGCAAAAACCTTTGAACCATTAGTAATATCACTTATATTAACCCACTCATCAGGGGAATGGGCACTTCCCTCCGATCTTGTGGGACCGTAAATAACTGTGGGAATACCCGCTCTAATAAAGAATCTAGCATCACAAAGCCAAGGAACCCTGTAGGTTGGCAAATCCTTTCCTAAAACCTTTTTAGCAGCTGATTTCATGTTTTTAACAATTTTTTCTGATGGGTCCGTTAATGCTGGTTTGGAGATTGTAGGAATCCATATCCGCACATCCAATTCAGGATCCCGCTCAATTTCTTTTTCAATCCTTTGTTCAATCATTTTTCTAACCTCTAGAAGGTCTTGATCTGGAATTATATGGACATCTACCCAAGAGCCGCATCTATCAGGCACAATGTAGAACCTTTTTCCACCATTTATAATAGATGGAACAACGTTCGTATATTCTTCATTAACCTCTGGTGGCGAGGGATACTTAGATTTCTGTTTCCTGAGCTCGGCTTCAACATCCGCAAACACCCCCTGAATTATGAGCATCTTTTTTATAGCGTTTATTCCGTGAGATGGGATTGTACCGTGCACCGTTTTTCCTTTTGTGACGATAACGAATGGTAAGAACCCACCTATATGGTTCTGAATATTATTAGCCCAACCATCAGCACAAAGACAGACATCCCCCTGGATTAGCTTTTTCGCAAGAAGATAAGCCGCACCAGTATAGCTTCCCGTTTCCTCATCCACGGTGAAAGCAAATGCAATATTTCCCTTAAAGTCAATGTCCGCTCTCTTTATTGCAGCCGCTGCGGCGAGGCACATCACTATTCCACCCTTGTTATCGTTTGCACCTCTACCAAAAACTTTGTCATTCTTTACTATACCTTGGAAAGGATCCATAGACCATCCATCCCCCGCAGGCACAGTGTCAAGATGAGCATTCATTACAAGTGTAGGGCCTTCCGATGATCCCTTCATTAATCCGATTACATTTACCTTTTTTTCAGTGCCTGCTTCCAATAAAACCTGTAGCTCTTGGGGTAGGTCCCCTTTCTCAATCCACTCCTTCCACTCGGGGTTAAATTCATCAATTCCCAAAATTACTTCAAACTCCTTCAAGAGATCGCATTCCACCAGCTGGGTTTCTATTTCCAATTCCTTCATCTTGGATTCAACTATTCCGGCAACTTCCTCAGTTTTACCAGGAGGATTCTCCGACCTTGCACTGATCAAGTCTTGTAAGAAGACAACATTTTCTTTCTCTGCCTCCTCAACAAGTTTTAAAACCCGATTAACATAGTCTTTCTCCATTCAAACTCCTCCAAAACTTAAATTTACAGCCGAAAACAGCAAAAATATCTGAAAGAAAAATAAGGGAACTAAGTAAAAATTTTATCGGTAGGAATCGGTACTTTCTAAAGTAAAAAAACAAAAGCAGACCTAAAGCCAAAACAAAAAAATATACAAATAAAAAAGGAGGGAGATAAGGATACTTAGCCTTCTGTGGTGTAGAAAACAATTGCCCAAAGCAGAAAAGCCACAAACAGTAGCGGATAACCTATAATGCCTCCGATATACAAAATTACAAAGCAGCCTCCGATTATACTTAGAATCCCTGCAGCTACAGCTGATCCCGAATGCATAGTATATTCACGTACTACTATGCTGGCAGAACCAATTATGATAAAAATGACGCCAAGTATAATGGAACCAATAATACTAAAGATTGTTATCGGAGAATAATAAAAAATGCCACCGTAACCTAAAAGGATATCTAAGAGCAATAGTATTCCAAAGGCTACTCCCCCTATTATACCGAATATGAGCGCTACGATACCCATGGAGCTTCCACCAACCGTGTACATACCATAGAAGCCTACACCCGTTAGAATACAGGCAACAACTATTAGCGCTGCGAAAAGAATACTCACCCCTATATAAAGGGGAGAAGGACCTACAGGTAAAAGAGTGAAATATGGTAAAAGAATGTACTGTGGGGGCACAAAAAGCCAAATGATGAGCCATGCAATTCCTGCTACTGAGGCTATGGTACCTATTATTCCACCAGCCACACCGGTTAATAATGCTCCTCTACCCACTCAAAATCGGGACGCCGCCTTAGGTATGTATTTTTCCTAGTTTTTACTTGTCTTATGCTGG
>NZ_JBRAKS010000262.1:0-5494 GCF_052745115.1 Candidatus Jordarchaeum sp. | reverse complement strand
CCCTACATAAGACAAACAACAACCAGAAAAACTACATACCTAAGACGGGGTCCCGCTTTTCGTTCTGCTTACCTTAAAATTATTTTTCTACTGCACGCTTCAATTTTTCTTCACAAGGGGGTGACCTTATTTTTCCCAGTAGGAGACACAGTTTTAAATACTGTTCTTGTGCCCGATTTCTAGAACGCTCCTCTTTAAATATTTGAATATCGCCTTCCAGCAGGGCTTTCTTCACACAGTTTATTGAAAGTTCATTAATATTTATACCGGTAATTCCGTTTCCCACATCGTCTACGATATGTGCATCGCTGCAAGCAATCATGGGCAATCCCAATTTAAACGCCAATTCTTTCGCTTTCTTATTGTGCCGTGAAAGCATTCTAGAATTAAAGACTTCTAATGCATCAAATTTGAGCTTCTCAACCAAGGCTTCACCGACACCTTCACGACTGTAAGGATGGGGAGCAATCAGCACTGCACATCTTTCTCTCATTTTTTCAACAGCTTCACCCGCGGTCATGGCCTTACCAATTATGTTGACTTCTTCTAATACTCCCAGAGCTAGAATGTCTCCCTCTTTAGTTTTAATTTCTAAACTGGGGATTACTAAAAAATCCTTTTTCATTTCTCTAGCAACTTTAGCTGCCATCAAACCTCCTCGGGTTGTATTATGGTCTGAAACCGCTATTCCATCCAGCCCAACTCTAATTGCTGCTTCTACCATTTCTCTAGGGGTGTTCAAGCAATCAACTCCCCATCTGTCATGCTTGGAACAACATGTGTGAACGTGAAGATCAAATTTCTTCATTGATGCTCCAACCCATTAAAACGGTTTTAAAGAGTGGTTAATTTTTTAGCGATTATTTTAGCTAGTTATTTTATTTCGATTTTTTATAGTCCTCCAAATTTTTTCATAATAAAGTTTGATGTTGTCACCGCCATAATAATCGGTGGAGTGGACTTTAGGTTTCAGAATTTATATTATTCTAAAATGGAAAAGTTTCCTCAACTTTTAGAAAATCAGCTGGAATGAAATATTTTTAGCTAGGTTTTATACACTAGGCACTTATAATGTAATGAAATGTGGAGTACTTCTGTTCATGCAGGGGGTCCAAAGATATGTTCACAACTTCATGAAGGGTGCTGAGATACTCCTTAGGATGCCCCATGTTGACACCCAAGCATTGAGGATTGACGTAAATGTAGTATCTGTGTCCTCGGTGGTAGAAAGTCGCTTCTCCCTGCGGCTTCGGCGAGTTCTCTTCTCCATAGACGGCGAAGGGCCAGAGTTTACAAGCCAGAGGCTTCATCCCTAATGGTTGAAGAGCACATAGCCCAGAGTAGGTTTGAAACATGCATCGATTTTCAATTTTTCTAATATGAGGGTTCCCCAAGCTATCTATTTCAATAACCTCGGATCCGAAGGTTTGGAGAAATTGGACGTACTCAAAAGGGCTGAGAACTGCATTGAATCGCCAACAACAAACACCACATCCTAAACAGCGCCAAGATTTTATTTCACTCCATGGAATATATTGAGAAAAGGACTGAATTTGTGGTTGCAACAGCAATTCAGAAATTCCTCCTTAACCAGTTTTGTAAATCTCTTTTTGGAGTAAAAATCTTAGCTGATGCGGGTTCAAATTACCAATCAGGTGAACTTTTTCTCAATGTTTTTCATCCAATAGTAGGGGGATCTCCAAATTTTACTTTAGAGGGATGCCCTTTTATAAATATTATTAGTAGGCTTGAAGGTGGATTTTAATATTTTTGCAGAAGAATATGTTTTTACCTATTTGGCAAAATGTGAAGAAGGGTTTTTATGGCTTATTTACCGATTCTGGAACATATAATAAAAGCTAAGCAAACTATCTCATTCTACACACACCCTAGGCGAAAACATAATTACTGTATTGAGCCCAGCTTTAATAGGAAACAATCTGTGAGTGTGTTCTTGAATATTTTTCGAGTCCAATTCAATGATTGCTCTGCTTCAAAACAGTTTGAAACCTTTTTTATAAATTTCAATTGTTCTCACTATGATGGTTATGGTGGTTATTGCCACGATAACGAGTAGAGTGTAGAGCAGTAGGGTGGAGGTTACTATGCTTAGAAGTGAGCCAACCATTACCACAAAAAGTCTCACATCTCTGTTAGCTAGGTACTGGGCAACTTTCCCTTCAAAAAAATTTTCGCTAATATTTTTTGCCATAATACGAGTGTAGCTAACCAAGAAGGAACCTATTATGGCAAATAATCCTAACAGAATAGCATACTGCTCCCCTACTTGTTTGAACACAAAGAGGGTCATACCTCCAAATATCGCCACATCGGCGTATCTATCAAGTATGGAATCCAAGAACCCTCCAAAGGGAGTTATTCTACCAGTAAGCTTGGCTAAATCTCCATCCACACCATCGATTATCGAGGATAACTGTGCCAGAATCCCTCCCAGCCAAGCAAATTCTAGGGTGAAGAGCAAGCCGGAAGCTAAAGCCACTAGGGTGCCTACCACTGTTACCATGTTTGGCGTTATTTTTGGATGCTTAGCGAGAAGTGCTGCCAAGGGTTGGGAAAACTTTCTGTTAATGTGTTGGGAAATTATGCCATCCCACTTTTCCCGCACTTGCATCACCAAGAATCCGCTTTGCATGATTGAAATCATCTAGTGTGTCGATATCCAGCCAGAAACTTCCTGAAACATCCAGACCTCTGATGGGAAAACCATAATCCGTTACTAGAAATTTTATGGCATCTGTTAAGCTTACCTTGTACCTTTCTTTTCTCAGAGTTTTTATGGCATCAAAAATTACTGGTTCACATAGGAATATCCCGACATCAGCACCGTTCCACGACTGCAAATTCTTCCCTATGTCTAAAATGTAATTTTTCTTGTCCATTAGAACTTTTGTAGCCTCATCAGGATTTAGTAAATAGTGCATTTCGGAATCCACACAAAGTGAAAATTCATTTTCACAAATGATCTTTCCCAGAATATTACTATCGAACAGGTGGTCAGACATGAGTAATAGGAAAGGTTTAGAGCCCACTTTCCTTTTTGCACTCAGCATAGAGATACCGTTTCCCATGTAATAGTTGGGGTTATTGACATACTTTATTCTAAGGCCGTAGACCCTGCCGTCACCCACAAAAAATCTAACAGTTTTGGCCATATACCCTACAACCACTATTACCTCAGATATTCCCCACTCTTTAACCGATAGCAGAATATGTGAAATAAGCGGCTTACCGGCAAAAGGTATAAGAGTTTTGTGCATATTAGCAGTAGTGGGCATCAACCTTTTGCCAGGCCCAGCCGCTATTATAACAGCTTTACAGATTGCCATCCTTCACTCCTCAAAATTTTAAAAGAATGATTATTAACCCAATAAGAAACATCTGAAGCCGGATGTGTGAATTAGTTTTTTCTTCTGCCCAAAATAAACTCTTCAACTAGTTCTCTGGCTACACTGTCTGGAAACTGTTGGGGTGGATGTTTGAAAGCGTAAGAGGAAATGCTTATCAGGGGTCCACTGATGTTTCTGTCCAACGCCAATTTAACCGCTCTCACCACGTCTATCACCATTCCCGCACTGTTGGGTGAATCCTCCACGGATAGCTTCAAGTCGATGCTCACTTGTTGGTTTCCGAATTTGCGTCCTTTCATAAAAATGTAGCAGATTTTATTATCCCCTAGGAAGGGAACATGGTCGCTGGGACCAATTCTAACAGGAATCTTATATGGAACGAGCGATGTGACTGCCTCTGTCTTGCTAATTCTCTTAGTTTTTAGCCTCTCTTCCACGGTCATATTTTCGAAGTCCGTGTTTCCCCCGATGTTCAGCTGGTAGGTTTCATCAATTTTCACTCCCCGATCTATCAGAAGTTGTGTAAGAGCTCTGTGAATTATCGTTGCTCCCACCTGGCTTTTAATGTCGTCACCAGCTACCGGTAAACCAGCTTCCTCAAACCTACTAGCCCACATAGGATCAGAGGCGATAAACTCGGGAATACAATTCGCAAAGGCAACTCCGGCTTCAAGGGCGCACTGGGCGTAATACCTGGTTGCCTGAGCACTACCCACTGGTAAGAAGTTGACTAGGATATCGGTTTTCGTTTCCTTAAGAGCACCGATAACGTCCACTGGGTTTGTATTATCGGAGTAGCAGTAGAAAGATTCGCGCATATGGGGTGCAACCCCGTCCAGTATTGGTCCTGGCAAAACCTCTGCGTTTAAATGAGGAACTTGAGAAAATCTAGCACAACAGTTTGGTGGAGCTAGTATAGCTTCTGATAGGGCTCTGTTTATTTTATGTCTGTTCACCTCGAATCCAACGGAGAATTCTATATCGCTTATGTGGTATCCTCCAAAGTTTACGTGCATTAATCCAGGGATTTCATTATCGTCATCTGCATTCTGATAAAGTTGAACACCCTGAACCAATGCTGAGGCACAGTTTCCAATACCTATTAACCCAACTCATATTCTTCAACTTTTCACCACCCCGATTTTTGATGAAAATTTTTAATCAGTATAAATTTTTTTACCAATATAAATTTTTCTATCGATTAAAAATAGATAACTTTAAAAATAGGGGAATATCACAATAAAAAGAGGAATTATTGTTAGAGGAGTCATAATGGCTAACGCAAAAATTTTTTTAACTGAAAAACCTGAAGAAATCGAACTAATCGCCGACCACTTCAAAAAACGGATACTGGAACTACTCTTAAAAGAACCTATGACCCTCACCCAGATTTCGAAACACATGAATATAAACAAGTCAAACACACTATATCATCTCAAGCAGTTAAAAAATGCGGGTCTAATTTCGGTGAAAAAAACCGAAGTAGAAAAGCATGGCATAGTTCAAAAGTTTTACCAATCAAACTACTTACTATTTATACCAAACTACAACAAAGCCACACCCCTAATAAAAGAACAGATTAAAAGAGACACACAAAACATTCTAATAGGATTTTTTGTGGCTTTAAGCACATCAAAAAAGGTAGAGAGCAGGGAGTTGGAAGAGGCTTACCAAAACAGAGAAAAACTTGCGGAGGAACTAGCGGAAGAGATTTATAATGTAAGCGAAAACTTATCAGAAGAAGAATCAAATGATTCAAATAAGGAAATACTGCCTTTTAAAATTTACCAGAAGAGTTTCAATGAACTCGCCAAAAACAGTAAGGAACTTAAGAAACTTTCAATTGAAAATGAACACTAAGAAATATAAAACAAACCGTTTTTAACTATTAATTTGAAACATAACTTCCCAAAATTTTTTATAATTTTTTCATGTTTCTTATGCCTTGTTGCACAATTTTTGTTTTTTATTTCTTTTATATATTCTGGTGATTTTTCGCTAATTTAACGTTGTTAAGCTGAAATTTTTAAGAAAAACAGAAGAAAAACTGGAAAAAATAAAATTATGCAACAGCATTGATTTCTATCTTTGGTTGGTCTAAGGCTGTGTGAAACGGTTTTTAAGCG
>NZ_JBRAKS010000261.1:0-5528 GCF_052745115.1 Candidatus Jordarchaeum sp. | reverse complement strand
AAGTCCAAGAATGGTATTATTTATCATTAAATCTTTCTACTGTTGTGAACCCCTGACGATAGATTTGCAGAATCTTTGTAACGTTTTTCTTCGGTTATTAGCCTAATAATTTATGGTTTTATCGTTGTTTCTCATTAATTTTTAAGGTTTAAACACGTTGGAGCGAAAAAAGACCGGGAAACAGGTTTGAAAACACGGGAAAAAGCCCCAAAAAAAGGCAGATTTTGCGAATCTATCGCCTGGGTCTAGGTTTTTTCGCCTTATCCGCACTATTCATCATAGCAAGCATAGCCCTCATCATAAGAAAAAATATGTCATAACATCGCAGCGGTATACTACTACAAGGAAAGATTGTAACGGCTTCCTAAGGCGTGGATTTACTGGATGCGGACTTTTAAGGGGGAGAGTGCCTTGGCCTGTTGGTTAGAGGCTCCGCCCGGTGGTATTACTCTTTTGGAGAGGGCTGTGCGCCGGACTTTGCGCCCGTTGGCGGAGTATAAATTGTTTTTTAGAAGTCTTCAGGAGGGAAGTGGAATTCCGCTTTTGGAGTTGTTAAATCAGCAGAATAAAACTTGGAAATGGAGTCCGGATATGTTCAAAATTAAAATTAGGAAAGAGATGGAGAGGGATAGGGAGAAAGAAAAATAGAGGGGAGGGGAAATTTTTCTATTCACGTTACTGAAACCTTTTAGGCTATTTGGGAAAGAAAATTAAAATGTTTATTGTGTTTTTAGTTTCAGTTTAAGTTTTGTTTTTTCTGTGTTCTAAAACTTGGGGATTAACAATACAAGATGGGATTTCGTTTTTTAAGGCTTTTACAGTGTTTTCAGCTGCCAATACGGCCATTCTTGTTCTGGTTTCTAGTGTTGCTGACCCGATATGGGGGGTGAGAACTATATTTTTGAGTTTTAATAGTGGATTATCGGGGCTGATTGGTTCCTTATCGTATACGTCGAGTGCTGCCCCTTTTATTTCTCCCTCGGTGAGTGCCTCATAAAGGGCTTCTTCATCAACTACTTGGCCACGTGAGGTGTTGATTAGATAGGCGGTTTTTTTCATTTTGTTTAGTTCTCTTCTGCTAATCATGCTTCTGGTTTCGCTGGTAAGGGGTACATGTAATGAAACGAAATCGGATATTGAAAGAAGTTCTTCTAGAGAAACATACCTTACACCGATATTGGTTTCCTTTTCCAGATCTCTTTGAGGTTGATAATAAACTATTTTCATTTTGAAACATTTGGCTCTCTTCGCGACTTCTGAACCGATTCGGCCCAGTCCTATAATTCCTAGGGTTTTGTCTCTTAGATCTGATCCGAGGAGTAGGTTGGGGCTCCAACCTTTCCATTGCCCTGATCTTACAAAGGAGTCTGCCTCCGGGATTCTTCTTGCAACTGCTAGTAGTATTGTGAAGGCTAGGTCTGCGGTGGCATCGTCCAGTACTCCGGGTGTGTTGGTTACATATATTCCTTTTCTGGTTGCGGCTTCTAAATCTATGTTATCGTAGCCGACTGCGACGTTTGCTATTATGGTAAGCTGTTTTCCGTGGTCAATTATTTCTGCGTCTATTTGGTCGGTGAGCAGGGCCACTAGACCGTGAGCATCTCTGATATTCTTAATTATCTCATTCTTTTTCGGTGGTAGAGTCCCCGAGTGGACTGTGACATTTGCGTTTTCTCTAAGAAGTTTGAGTGCCTCTTCCGCAATTTGCCGGGTTATATAGACTTTTTTCAATTCGGGCACCATTTTCTGAATGGATCACTTATTTTATGATTTTATTTGAAAAGGTATAAAATATTGTGAGCTTTTAGGGTTTTTAAAAAATTCCCAAAATATTGGTGTTTTCTTTATTATAGAGGATTGGGGATGTAAAGTAATAAAAAAGCTTAATAAAGTATACGGGGAAGGGAATTAAACAAGTCTGATATTATTACTAAAAAGTTTTGAGGATGAATTTGAAGGATTCGGATAGTAAGGAGGTCAAAAATAATGTTAAATGGTCGGAGCCTCATGGAAGTAATAAACAGTGAATTCGAAAAGCTACGAGGGAACCTAGATTTAATTGACTTTGATGACTTTAAGAGGTTGGAGGAGCATATCAAAAGGTCAAACCGTATTTTTATCACGGGTAAGGGAAGGTCTTCTTTCGTGGGCATGATGTTTGCCATGCGTCTACTTCAGAAAGGCTACAAGGTTTACTTTATAAGCATTGAGATGACGGATCTCATCCCTCCAATAGAGGAAGGTGACCTGCTCATAGCTATTTCGGGAAGTGGTGAAACGACGGAAGTGATAACCGTTGCTAAGGCAACTAAGGAGTTGAAAGGAACTATTGTGGCCATAACGTCTTGGGAGGACTCGTCCCTAGGTAAAATCGCTGATGAAACTATTAAAATAGTGGGAAGGGAGAAATCCCAGGAGCAGAGTTTTGTGGGAAGAGAAGTTAAAGGTACGCAGGAGCCTCCAGGAGCCTATTTTGAAATTTTATCCACCATAGTGTTAGAATCACTAGCAACACTCATAGAACCCAAACAATGAGACATTAAAAAAGAATCTCGAAATCCTAGAAAATAAAATGTCTATATATCTCAAGATTTTTGTAAATTGATTTTATTCGCAAGCTCCTCTAAAAGAATCTATATTTATTTTATTTTCACAATTTTCTTTGGCTTTCAATGTTTATGAAGTCTTTTCGAGTTCCATGAGGACTTCTTGTATTTCTTTCCTGTAGGTTTTGATAAAATCCTTGGCTTTTGTCTCAGTCCGAGCTTCTACAAATATATCAAACACGGGTTCATCTGAGGAGGGACGAATTAAAACCCAGCCCTTATCCAGATATATTTTTATACCATCGATTGTGTCGAATGGTTCTCCCTCCGCGTTTTCTACAATGGTTCTCATAATTAATCCTCTGTGTTGAAGTGGAGTCGGTATAGATTCTTTAAATGTGTAGAAGCTGGGAATTTCCTTCATTATCTCGGAAAGAGGTTCGCCTGTCTTCGCTAAAAATTCAAGAAGCTTAGCAACACTTATTACACCGTCACGGAAGGGGTGTATCTGTGGAAAGATAAAGCCTCCGGTTTCATCTCCTCCAAATATGGCCTTTTGTCGTATCACAGTTTCCGCCAAAGGCCTAAACCCCAGTTTGGTGCGAATTACCTTGCCATCGTATTTCGAAACCACAATATCCACAATTTGACTGGTGCTAACAGGCACCACAACTTTGTTCCCTTTCCTGAATTCGGTTAAAACTGCTTGGGCCAAAAGAGCCACCGAAGTATCCCCACTCACCACTTCTCCTTTTTCATCTACAAACAATACTCTATCCGCATCACTATCGAAGGTAGCACCCAGATCCGCGTCCAGAGCCTTCACCGTTTTCCTGAGGTTATAGAGAGAATCCGGAGCGGAAGGTATGGTTCTTCTAGGGGCAGACTCCCCCAGAGACACGTTAAGGGTAATAACTTCGCATCCTAGTTCTCGGAGAAAAGCGGGGGCAATCATGGAACTGCTACCATCAGCACAATCTATCACTACACGCATTTTTGATGACTTCAGCTTCGTATTTATATGGTTCAACGAATTTTCCAGATATGATTCTATAAAGCGTGTGGGATAAAGTATGTCACCGACAGCCCCTGATCCACTTCTTTTTAAAGCATCTTTGAAGAAAATGTCTTCCACTTTTTTTTGCTCTCTCTCATTCAGATCTATTCCTTCAGAGTCAAACATTCTAACGCTGATTAGGTTCTCGTTTTCGCGGGGAACAGTTATGGATATTCCACCCTGAGCTTTATTTAACCTTACAGCCTCTTCAATTAATGGTGTGGGCAAAACTCTAAGATTATACACATTTACACCTGCAGACTGAAGCCCAGCTATCATCGCTCTCTTAATCATGCGGGAGATAAGGTATGTATCCCTACCAATCACCACTTTTGAGCCTTCACTTAGATAGGTTCCGAATGCTGCTCCCAATTTTGCTGCGAATTCAGGCGTGATTTCCAAGTTGGCAAGACCCGAGATGCCGTAATCCCCAAAAAGACTCTTTTTCCACATCACACCCCAAATTATGTTCATATTCACAATAGCATTCTTCTGAACCACCTTATCCGGCCAGATAAGAATATTCTCCTGAACCACACTCTCTGGACCCAAAATACAATCATCACCAATAACCGCCCCATCAAGTACTGTGCTCTTCTCACCAACTTCACACCGGGATCCAATCACACAGGAACGCAATGATGCCGATTTATGAATAGAAGTGTTCCCCCAGACCACTGAGCGACTAATTCTAGCACCCTCACCCACATAACAACCAGCACCAATCACACTGAAACGATCAATTACCACACCCTGACTAATACGGCAGGAATCACCAATCACCGCGGGAGGATAAATCTCACAGTCATCAGCAATTTTAACATCCTCCCCTATCCACAAACCATCCTTAACTTTTCGGTGAGGAAGCTCCACCCTGATAGAACCCTTAAGAACATCGTAATTGGCTTCCAGATATTTTTGAGGAGTCCCAATATCCACCCAATAAGTATTAATCATATACCCAAACAGATTATGATTCTCAGTAAGCATTTTGGGAAAAACATCCTTACTGAAATCGTACTCCCTATTCTCAGGTACCAGATCCAAAATTTCAGGCTCCATGACATATAAACCCGCATTGATAATATCGCTAAAAACCTCGCCCCAACTCGGCTTTTCAAGAAAGCGACTAATAAAACCATCATTATTGATAAACACGATACCAAAAGCTGTAGGACTAACAGAACGAGTTAACGCTATCGAAGCCAGAGCCCCCCCTCTACGATGCTCAGCAATAAAATTAGAAAAATCAATATCCGTTAACACGTCACCACTTGCCACTAAAAATGGGCCGGAAATATATTTCTGAGCATGCTTCACCGCTCCCGCAGTTCCCAAAGGAGTCTTCTCATATGAATAAGTTAGATTAACCCCCAATCTTGAACCATCACCAAAATACTGCTCAATCTTCTCACTTAAATAACCCAAAGACACCACAATATCGGTAACACCATGCCTCCGAAGAAGCCTTATGGTATGCTCCATAATGGGAATACCACCCACAGGAACCAAGGGCTTAGGAATATTCACTGTCAAAGGCCTTAACCGTGTTCCAACTCCACCAGCTAAAACCACCGCCTGCATAACCACCCGCTTCCAAACCATTTTAGATTACATAAACACCATCACAATATTAAGCTTTCACCTTCAACCGTTGTCCGAAACTTACCCATCTAGGACACTTCCAGACGATAGATTCGCAAAATCTGCCTTTTTTTGAGGCTTTCCCCTGTGTGATTCAAGCCTGTTTCCCAGCGTTTTCCAATTTAAAGCTATTAAAACCTTAAAAATTAATGAGTAACGCCTTTAAAACCATAAATTATTAGGATATAACCGAAGAAAAACTTAACAAAGATTCTGCGAATCTATGGCCAGATGGTGTTCGGTTCCTGCTTCATAGGGGAGCACCTGCCTTGGGGCATGAA
>NZ_JBRAKS010000260.1:0-5537 GCF_052745115.1 Candidatus Jordarchaeum sp. | reverse complement strand
GGACATCCTACCAATTAACAGCAAGGGGTGACAAATGTCCCTAACTTCTACAATCCACCCAAATACATCACTTAAAAGATTAACATTGTTTATGAATACAAGTTTTTTAAAAAAATTGGAAAGATACTTGATGAATTCAGGCATCCATTTACTATTAAAAACTAGCCTCGGAAATATGGAACCACCTTCTCAATGAAGAGTTCCAGTGTTTCACGGTTAAGTTTGGAGGGAACATACATAGCCATAGCGAAGTGTTTTACACCTGCATCAGCATACTTCGCTATCTTGTCTATGCAGTCGTCTGGAGAGCCAAAGATAAATCTCTTTTCAATGGGTTCAACTGGCATACTCATAACTTCCCCCGCTGCAGCCATCATGGTGTCTGGGTTAAAAACAAAGTGTAGAACATCCAGTTTCATACCGGGAGGCTCAATACCAAAATCCTTAAGCGTATCATATGAGCCAGCTAGAAGAATCTTTGCGGGAAACTCCACCAATTTGAAAGCTGTGTCATAGTCCTTAGCTACCACCATATAGTTGAACATTGATGGCTCAATTTTCTCCGGATCCCTGCCCGCCTCTCTTGCCATCCTTTTAATTTTTTCAAAATTCGCTGTATAATCCTCAGGCTTCATAAAAGTACCCACAGGTATCCAGCCGTCACCCAACTCTGCACAAATCCTCATAGTTTTCGGTGAATTCGCACCGAAATAGATTGGAGGGTGCGGTTCTTGGACACCTCTCGGTCGAATAAAAGCTTTCTCAAGTTGGAAAAACTCGCCCCGGTAATCAGAAAAATCTTCGGTTAAAAGTTTAATAATCACCTCAGCCGCTTCACGCAGACGAGTAACCGGACGATTCCATTTTATATGGTAAGGTACCAAGTTCATAGCTTCACCGGCCCCGAGCCCCAGAATCGCCCGCCCCTTAGACAAGTGATCCAGAGTCATAAGAGTCTGAGCCAAAACAGCGGGATGGCGCCTATGGGGATCACTAACACAGGTCCCTAGAAGAATCTTCTTAGTCTTCACCGCCAGTGCACTTAGCACACTCCAAGCCTCGTAAAAGTCCCAGTGTTTGATTCCAATTCCTACAGTATGGTCTGCCATCCAAATGGAATCCAATCCTTTATCTTCAGAGTATAAGCTAGTTTCCAGTATTAGGTCAAGGGGATACTGTGGAGGAACGAAACCAAATTTAACATCCTCATATGAAACCAAGTAAAACACCTCGAATAATACTCGCCTAGTTCATGCTTAGGAATCTAGATTTGGGGCTACCTCTCTTTAAATTAACTAATTAATTTTTCTGTTAATTTTTAAGAGGTCTTCCCTACCTTTTGAGCACTGCTTTTAGAGATTTTTTCATAAAATTGTGCAGGTTGCGGAAATTATTAAAAAGGTAAAAATTTGTGGCTTTCGTTGCTTGACTTATTTTTCGAGTATCTGATGAAGCACGTTTCCGAGCCTCTTTATACCTTCTTCGATTTTTTCGTCTGAGGGGTGCGTGAAGTTTAGTCTCATGGTGTTGAGTCCTTTTCCGTTGGGGTAGAATGCGGAGCCTACCACGTATGCCACGTTCTTTTCTACCACTTGGGGGAATATTTCTATGGTGTTTATGTGTTCGGGTAGCCTGACCCAGACGAACATCCCGCCGTCGGGTTCTGCGTACTCTGCTTCTTCGGGGAAGTATTCTGCCATAGATTGGAGCATTATCTGCATTTTTCTTCCATAGATTTCCTTGATTTTTTCGATGTGTTGATCCACGTGGCCTTTGTTCAGGTATTCTGCGCCAATGTACTGGGTGAAGGTTGTGGTGCAGAGGTCTACCGCTTGTTTCGCCATTACGAATTTTTTAACCAGCTCTGTTGGTGCCACCATCCAGGCGATGCGGAAACCGGGCACCAGAATTTTTGAAAAGGTGCTGAGATAGATTACACGGTCCTCGGTGTCGAGCGATTTTAGTAAGGGTTGATCTTTACCTCTGTATCTTAGTTCTCCGTAGGGGTCGTCCTCAATTATTAGCACATCGTAAGTGTTGCAGAGTTCCATTATTTCTTTTCGGCGTTTTTCTGGAATAGTTACTCCTGCAGGATTATGAAAGGTAGGTGTTACATAGAAGAATTTTAATCGTTTATTGTCTCCCCTCTTGTATATGTCTTCAAGACGTGCTTCTAGATCCTCCACAATTACTGAGTGCTCATCCATATCTACCAATTCGTATCTCGGATCCTGAAATCCAAAAGCTTGAATCGCCCCTAGATATGTGGGACAAGTCGTTAGAATCAAGTCATTGGGATTGAGCAGGATTCTACCCAGAATATCTAGGGCCTGTTGGGATCCCGAGGTGATTTGAATATTTTCTACTTCGCATTTAACGTTTTTTGTGGCCATTCTCTTTTTCAGAGCCCCCCTTAGCTCAGGCACCCCCTCCGTGGTTCCGTACTGTAGTGCATTGGTGTTACCGATCACGCCGGGAGTGATTTCGTGTATCTGCTGTACCGGGAAGGCGTCAGGATTTGGTAACCCTCCGGCAAAGGATATGACCTCTGGTTTGAGGGTTAATTTAAGAAGTTCCCGGATGACAGAGACTTTGAGTTTGTTTGCCGAATCTGAAAACAGGTTTTCCATCGGTTTTTTCATCTTTAGTGCACCTTTCTTAATGTTAGTTTTGATATTACACTCATTTTTTTAAGGAGTGTGTAATAGTGTAAAGTATTGTATTGAAACACATTTTAATTTAACGGGTGTTGTTTTTAGAGGAATATAATACAAATAATTTCCATGAAAGGAGATTGTACTACTATATAATGCAGATGTGAGCTATTTCTACTTTTTATTTCTTATAGGAGTTTCGCAGTTGAGGAGTGTTTTGTAGGCCAACTGGGCCTGCGGCGGCGTTGAACTCTCCTCTTTTGCCTCGAGTTGGTGAAAGCCAGAAATTTTTAATGTCCACCTTTCAGAGGAAGGTTTAAAAAAGGCTGAAATAGAAAAAGAAGACGAACGCGGAGCAATCTCATCACCAACCCCATACAAATAACTACCCAACTGCGTAATTCCTATCTTAGTGACTCATATACAACAACCTAGCATTGGACCTCTAAAAATCGGATTCCCGAAATACTTAAAGAAAAGTATGGGCGTAAAAAGTTTCTGATGTAGATTGTTTGGGAGAGATGGTTTTGGTTGACTGTGACGGTTTTTTCACTGTTTTCTAACCGCTCTTATATTTTCCCCTTTTTTGCTCAAAAGAGCCTTCTTAGAGCTTCTTTGGGCTAGGAGCTTGAACCCTCAAAAACCCAATCACCCTCAATCGAAAGAGCCCACAAAACCCTCGAAATGCACAAAGACATCTCATGCCCAAAAGTATAAATAAAAAATTAGCAAAACAAACTATAAGCGAATTATAGGAGGAAGAAGAGTTGGCTAAAGCAAGATTTGTTACAGATAAGAAAATGACCGGAGTAGAAATCCTCGTACTTTTTGGTTCACTTCCGCGATTGAGAGACGCGGACAAAATTCCGAATACCCTATTTGTATTAACCTGGGACAGACCCTCGGTAAGCCTGGGAAAATATGAGGACCTAGATGGACTAAAATACGATAACATAAAAAAAGACAAAATACTCATCGGAAGAAGACCCTCGGGAGCGGGAATATTGTGGGCACCCCCAGGAGGAATGGGAGCAGGAATAGTGGTTACCAAAGATATTTTCCCCAATATAGACACGGCAGAGAAGATCTGGGCTGGAGAAATCGTGACAGAATTTTATCGAAGAGCAGGAATAAGTGACGTATGGTATAAACATCCAGGCGACGTGAAGATCGGAGAGAGAAAGCTTTCGGGAACTACTTGCATCGAATTTGGGAAGGGTATAATTGTAGGCTCCTTCATTAACAGGATTAAACCGGACACCAAGTTCTTTGAAGACTACCTCATATATCCAGAGGAGAAGCTTAAGGACAAAATGCTAAAGGATATAACCGAGTACGCTGCGAGTATTGAAACACATGCGCCTAAATTAATAAGCGAGGAAGAAGTTGCGAAGATCCTTCAAGAAATTTGTAAAGAGAAGCTAGGTCTAGAGTTTGAACCTGGAACCTGGACGCAGGACGAGAAGAACTTCTTACAGTTTGGGATGGGTATGCTTACCGATGAGAAGATGGTGAAAAGTGTTGCACATAGCAAGTGGTACTCCGAGCTTCAGGATGGTTTGACAGCCGCAACGTACCGCTTCAAAACAATGAAGCTCATAAGCGCCAATGTGGCTATTGACAAGAGTAAAACCATTAAGGATGTTCTCATCACGGGCGACTTTCTAATTTCCCCGGCTGATGGTTGGGAGAAAATCATGGAATCAGTCAAGGGCTTGAAGGCAGACGACGCAGAAGCCATCACAAAAGCCATAAAGGACGCTTTTGAAAAGAACAAGATTGACTACTCGGGATTCACCTTAGAAGACATGGCGAAGCCGGTAATAGAAGCGGGAAAACTTGCCATACAAAAATTAGAAAAGTAAATTAAAATGAGAGGGAATCCTCTCTTTCTTTATCTTTAACTTTTTTTGATATTTCATTGGGTCCTTGTTCTCAAATGATTTTTTAATCTTGATGACTTGGCTGACTACGCTTTTTTACTATCTGGTTATTTCTCATTTTGCAGCGTCTGGGGGGTTTCTTCCTAACCATTCTTTGTAGAATGCGTCTATGTCTGGTAGGAAATCGAATATTGGTGGATAGAATGGGGGAACGGCTTCCACGTCTAGTAGGGTTTTACACTGAGGACAGAAATATTCTCTTAATACTTGGTAGTTAGTGTTGGTGGACATAAATTTGGGGTATATTTCCATTAGTTTTTCTTCGGTGTCTCTCACATATATTAGTGCGTTTAGTTTCCAGTTTTCTTGGTAGTTGCCAAACTCGTAGCCGCAGTCACACTTAATGATTCTTTTACCATCTTTAGCTACTATGTAGAGGTGCTCGGAGTAGGGCAGTATGATTTTATCATTCCAAGATACTTTTTCCTGGAGTATTTCCAGATACTTGTCGAATCGATCTGTATCTTTGGATGAGCTCAACATTTCCTTAATTTCGGGCCAGGATAGATTTCCTTCGATGAGTTTTCTAATTCTCTCTTTAGTGTAACCCGTCACTCAAACCACCTCCTAGAATAAGAAATCCTCGGGCAAGCCCCAGAACTCCTTGAACTCTTTACCCCATCTTTCGGAAAGCTGGAATGAGTCATTGTACATTTCTCTTATTTCTTGGCAGACTTCTTTCGCCAGGATCCGAGGCCTTGTTTTTTCAATCCATTCTTTAACCGGAATTGCTTTTCTTCCCCTTTCTTCTCTAAGTTCTTTCCTTTTTTGCTCTGTTTTCTCCTTATTTACCTTCCACTTCCCAGTGTTTTCATCAGGTTCCAAAATCACACCATAGGTACTCTCTGCAAATCTGAACAGCACAGACTCGTTATTAACATCTCTGGCAACCGTTGTCCGAAACTTACCCATCTAGGACACTTCCAGATGGTGTTCGGTT
>NZ_JBRAKS010000259.1:0-5561 GCF_052745115.1 Candidatus Jordarchaeum sp. | reverse complement strand
AGACTGGGGTATCCGCCACGCTGACCCCATTAATCAATGCCTGCCCTCTAAGTTCCCCTCCGTAAACGTGAGGGATAAGCCCGTTCAGACATCTAGCTAATGTTGTTTTACCACAACCACTCCTCCCAACCAGCAAAACGAACTCTCCCCTCTTAACCTCAAGATTAATATCATGGATTGACTCTCCCTCCGAGTGGGGATAACAGTAGCTCAAATTTTTCGTCACAATGCTCAAAAAATGTACCCCCAAAATAGCTGTACGTCCAAGAAACTAAAGTGCGAAAAGTCTAAAAGAAGCAGGGATCCAAGCCATGCAATAACTATGGCAGTGAACGCGGCGTCCATCCAGCTAATCTTATAATCGTAAAGGCTTGTTCTCTTAACGGGCGCTCCAAACCCTCTCGCCTCCATAGCTGACGCAAGATCATCTGCAATTTTCATCATGCGTATCATTAAAGGGATTATAAGCGCTCGGAAAACTATATACGGCCTCCTCAAAATACCCTTCAAACCCAGTTCAACCCCCCTCACTTTCAATGAATCCGTTAAATCCTTTACCTCATTCATAAACACCGGAATAAACCTGAGAGTAAGGGTGAGAGTGAAAACCACCGATTTAGGAAACCTCATCTTTTCCAAAGCCTTAGCAAACTTACTCGGCGGCGTGCTAAAAGCAAAAACCAATCCTATGCACACCACGGCAAAAATCCTTACAAAAAACTTTCCAAACTCAAAGGGACTACCTAATCCCGTAAAGTAAACAAAAAGAACACTTATAACCGAGAAAGCCAGTAGCATAAAGAGAAAAAATGCAGCCCTCCTCAGACACCTTGAAACTACAAGTAGTGAAAGAGGGAGGACTGCAAGGAGGATTAGTGAACTGAGCGAACTTATCATAACACTGAGAACACTTATCGCTACTATTGCGAACAGTTTAACTCTAGGGTCCACCCTGTGAATCACGGTACTTTCCTCAAGGGATAGGGTAACTCTTGACAACATTACTGGTAAACTCCTGCCCGCTTAAGCTCTCTAACAATTCTAACTCCAACGTATCCTCCAAGAGTTGCTAAAACTGCGCAAGCACTTGAAACCCCTAAAATCAATGTAGGACTTATTATAGTCTCCAGGCCTTGGATCTGAAAGCCTAAACCCCCAAGGAAAACTGTGGTGAACTCTACGAATTCTACGGGCACACCTAGATTAGGCATCAGACCTCCTAGAACTCCCAATGTGAGAATTTGGCTCATGAAACTTAGCGCCGACCCTGAAAGCCCGCTTAGAGCAAATACATTTACAAGGAATTGCACATGTATGAGACCCCCCACCACCTGAAAGAGGAGGGATGCTCCCCGCATCTGGTAACCGCCAAAAACCAGAGTTAAGAGCAGGACAACAACAGTGCTGATCCCTGCCCTAACTCCGGTGGCGAGGGTGGTCGCCTTCTCACTTGAATAATCCTTTCTAAACACTGCTACTGAAAGATCAGCTGCAATCCCACCAGAAACTGTGGCAGGCAGGAGTATGGGAACCGCTGGGAAAATTAAACCGCTGATTAGCCCCCACATGAACATTAGGAAGGTCATCGTTCCCACCTTTCTAATCTTTATACAAGCCAGAGCAATCACTACCGCTGAGAAAAAAGCCGAGGAAATCGATTTGACTCCCGGAACACTACTAATGGCTGCACCGGTCATTATCGCAACAAACGAGATTACGTAGAGTAAAACCGTGAATAGAGCTAGGTATACTAATTCCCTAGTCGTGAAGTATCCTTTCATTTCATCACCTTAGTTAAAAGATTTTCTTTCTTCGTATTGGTATATTGAAGTCTACTCCTTTGTTCGAAGCGAGTCAATCCAGTAATACTATTTTGTTAAAAAGTATTACCAAATTGAGTATTACTATTCTCTAAAAAAGTATTACTCATTTTTAAATCTTACGGTAAACCCCAACCGGCGATGTAGATTTGTTCGGTTCCCTTTCCACCATAGAGCTTCAAATCTCAAGAGAAGGCTTATATACACCTTTTTTTGGGCGAAACCGAACCATTCTACATCACCAACCCCAACCACACCAAAATAATTTAGTTCACTCACTTTAACCATATTCTTTACTCCAAACGTGCAAATTCTGAGTTCATCTCCAGCAACAAATTTACTCTCAACCGAAAAAAAAGGTTAAGAAAAAGCAGGACACTGCAAAAAGAACCATTAACAAGGCTTTCTGAGAAAACCTGCTTAGTGTCAAAGTCGACGAGGCTAATATGAAAAGAACTCTGAAATTTAATTAGGTTCTCAAAAATAGGGAACCCGGCAACTATACATTTCCGAGGTGAGCGGAACGTTTTTTTGATTTCTCCCATATAACAGCGTATTTTGAGGTGTCATCTTTTGAGACGAAAACTATTCGTAGATAGAGAAGCAGAGTTACAGCAACTAGAACAGTTGCAAAGCAGCCCCGGATTCGCACTCATTTTTGTTTACGGGCGTAGTAGAGTCGGTAAAACTAGACTACTCACAGAGTTCGTTAGGGAAAAAACCAGTGTTTACCTTCCAGTAGCCAAAGAAATAACAGATGAAATAACACCAATCAAACCAGAAAAACACAGAAAAATAAGACCTAAAAAACCTCAACAACATACTCAAACCCGTAGCAACAAAAACTAACAAACAAAACCTGAACTCTACAACAAAGATATAAGCCCTCAAAACAGTAAAAAACAAAAAATATAACTCCTGCAAAGGGAAATACTTAACCATGAGGAGTAAAGTTCACCCTCCTTCCTCACCCTCTTCTTTAGGTTTTGTAATGCAAAAGAAGTCCTCCAATTTAGAAAACAAGTATTATTAATTCAAGGAACAGATGGTGAAAGAAAATGAGGGAAAAAGTGTTCGACTCTGTTTCAAAGGAAATGCTAGGCAAGAAAGTTACTTTGTTAGGTTTGGTTGTCAACTGTAAAGCGGGACCATGTCTAAAGATAAAAACTGATATCGTGTACCTCCCAGAATTGGAATACAGAGCCTCTGAAATCGTGGGAAAAAATGTTTCAGCAACCGGAACACTCCTAGAGAAAAAAATTATTCCCGACCCAGAAATTGATGAAAGTGGAGCAATAAGCACCGGAGCTTATGGCAGCCAGCTAGTTCTGGAGAACATATCCGAAGTTAGAATATTATAATCCTTTTAAAAAGTGGATGCAATACATTTCTCCCGGGCTTCGACAGGCACTAATAGACTAGACATGTAGAAATGTTCTGGCGTCGGGTTTGAATCATAATTTATCTTCCCGCCGTCATCTTTGAAAGCTCCTACCCATAGAATAAACGGGGCGATTTTTATTATCTCTTTATTTTGATCCTCTGACTAATAGACTGACGTATTTGGATCGAGTCTCAGCGTTATTCGGTAAGTTGTGTACTCGACAATATTCATTGAACTCGTTCAAGTCAATCAACACTTCTTTTACTTTTATCCCAGCAGACCTTAAGTTTTTAATCAAATTGTCTGCGTTTTTCCGCCATTCTTCCCACGTGGATTCCAATTCTTCTGAATCTTCTGCTGTAGCTAGAAGTTGCTCCCACCGATCAGGACGGTAACACGCTATTCCAATTTCTACCAGTTCACTTCTCCTAATCTTGGGCATTTATTCTCGCTCCTCAAAAATTTTATTTTTAACAAGCCGAGCGTACCCGAATTTTGCGTTCATGGGGGCGAAATTATCCGAGGCATAAGCCAAGGTGGGTCAGACACATTCGGCCGATTAAATGAGTGGAACGCTACGATTTAGTGTTATTTCTTATCTGGGATAAACGTTTCCGCTTCCTAGCATCAGCCAGCCTTTACTAGTTTTGCCTAGCTCAAGGCAAATTACCCACCCCACCTTACACATTGAACTAATCAGGTTAGAAACTAAAACCGGTCCTATTTCCCTTCCTTCCATAATATCCTCAAGCCCCAATTCGCCGGGCTCGATTCTGGTTACCCTAAAGTATCCTTCTACGGTTTCGGTGAAATCTCTTTCCGGTGGGCTATTCTCAATATAATCAAATATTAAGTCAGATAGTTCCTCCACCTTTGGGAGTTCATCTTTGAGTTCATCAACTGTCTCAGCGGCATCCTCATAGGTTTCCCTACTTATATATCCCTTTTCTTTCATCCACTTCAAAAGTATCCTCATGACCGTGCCGACCGTTTTCATAAGTTCTTTGCTACCCATCACCTTTCGGATCATAAAGTCGTTGAGAAATTCACCAAATTCACAAGCCCCAAGTTTATCTGGTCCAAATATTTCACAATACTGCTTATCTCCCTCAGAGAGTTTGTCAAGGAGTTGATTGTTCTCCTCGTCTAGATACTGGTAAGCGTAGCCATCCAAGTAGTCCTCAAAGAACTCTATCGCATCCACGTATCCTCTATAGGTGCGTGGCTTCAATCGGGCCTTCTGTTCCCTCAGAAACTCCGTCAGAACCTGCTTCATTGTTACCAACCATTTTTTCCCTCCATGTTCTTCTCAAACAGTGTAGTGTACCACTTAAATAACTGTGGCTCAACAGCCGGGAACATGTTAAATTAAATATTGCTCCAACTGATAGGATCAGTTTTCATCCAGACCACTATCCCAATACTGGGTAGACCTTAATATGCTAATTCCCGTAACCACAATATAAAGGAATTCAAACCACTATTTTTAGATGTGATTTATAATACCACAATCCATTACTTCCATTACACGGTTATCTTTATGCTCGTATTTTTATCTTTTTTTTACGCTGGTTTCCATTAGCTTTTTTGCCCCGGCTCATTTTGGCTACCCATGCAACTTCTCTTGAACATTTTTTGCTTTCCTGCATTTTTGAAAACAGTTAACTTTAGCCTACTCGTTTTTGGAGCTTTTTCGCATGTCGGGAGGTTTTCTCGTGTAGTTCCCTAAGAACGTTGTTGAAGGCTAGCTCTAGGTCTTCCCTATTTTTGATTATTGGAAGCCCGTTTAGTTCCCTAAGTTTGTTGAAGCGTTGGAATACTTCTTCCTCAAATCCTTTCTCATAATCCTCATTTCGCTTACCCTTCTTATTTTTGCCCGGGGTAAGGTCTTTTCTCTCGGCGTGGAGCAAATTGTGAATCATGCTGTGCTGAACCACCTGCTTCCTCACCTCGGCATTTTCAATCCCACCAAGCTTTCTGTTTATTTGTATTTCGTAAATCTCCCGTAAATCCACTTTAATATCTGTCTTGCTCTCCCCACGCAGCAACAAAGCTTCAACATCAATACCCTTTAAACCCAAAGAATACATTTTAATCCTACTTAGCACTTTTTTGGGCAGTCTATAATACCTAGCGGTTACCACGTTTTTTCCCAGTTTTGGAAACACCTTCAAACATTCATTAAGCCACTCCGAACACTCATCCTCCAAAAATTACACCACCTAACACAAAAACATAGCCCAAAAAATATCAACCCTTAACACGTCTTCATACCAAACAAACCCATAGCGTTTATTGGTTAAACCGTTGTCCGAAACTTACCCATCTAGGACACTTCCAGATGGTGTTCGGTTCCT
>NZ_JBRAKS010000258.1:0-5561 GCF_052745115.1 Candidatus Jordarchaeum sp. | reverse complement strand
CGCAGGGAACGGCGTCTATGTTGGCACCCTCATGGGGGCTGCGTCTTGTTTAGCCCTTTAAGCAAGCCAAACTCCTCAGCTACCGACAACTATTAATATACTCTATTTTAAATAAATTTTTTGACGGTTCATCCCTGAGATTGAAGTCTGGGGCTTTCCCGCCAACGATTCCTGTAATTCTTTTTAGAGATATTTTTCGAATTGTTGGGCAGTGATTTTGTTACTTTTAATAATGTCCCTGTACAAGTACGCGCTGGGGCGTGGTTTTCTTTCCAGTGTTTCGTAGTCAATTTCTATTAGTCCGAATCGCATGGAGTAGCCTAGGCTCCACTCGAAGTTATCCATTAGTGACCAGTACATGAATCCTCTCAGGTCTAATCCGTCACGGATAGCTTTGTGAACCTCTCTTAGATGAATGAGGATGTATCTGCAACGCTGCTTATCATCTTTGGTGGCTATTCCATTCTCAGTGACGTAAACCGGCTTGCCGTACTTTTTTACGGACATTAGTTGCTTGTAGAATCCTTCGGGATACACCTCATACATATCTGTAGATTCTCCTCTTCTAGATAACATCAACTCCAAAACCTTAGGATCGTTAAGTCTGGGAGATATTTGTGAGCGGGTATAATAGTTTACTCCAATTATATCCCACGAGTCTTTTAAATATTCTAGTTCCTCGCCTTTTCCAAAGGGTTTCCTAATGATTCCGGTGTGTATTCCTTCAAGAAACCATCTGTTAGTTAATTCGTCCATTCTTTCTGCTTCCTCCACATCCTCCTTCACGTTGGGGTCTACGGGGTCATAGTACATCATCTGTTTTACTATTCCTACTTGGGGTTTAATTTTGAATCCCATGTCTTTTACAGTTTCGTGTATCGCACGGTAGCATTTTCCATGAGCCATTAAGAAGTGCTTTCCCGCCGTGTAGAATTCGTTCATATCATTATGGCAAGGTGGGTGGACGCCCAGACCGTAGCTAGCATAGGCTACCCAAACCGGTTCATTAATAGTATTGTAGAAAGGGATTAGGTCTCCCAGCGATTCCACTACTTTTCTGGTGTAGCGTTCAAAGAGTTCAACAACCTTGGGGTTTAGCCATCCTCCCTTCTCAGCTAACCAGATAGGATCTGTGAAATGATGTAGTGTAACCATGGGAGTGATGTCTCTATCATTTAGAGCTTGGATTACCTGGCGGTAGTGGTCTATTTCTTTTTTGCTCCACTTGCCCTCTTTGGGTTCTATGCGGCTCCACTCTATTGAGAATCGGTGAGTATTGTGGCCTAATTGTTTAATGAGGTCGAAGTCCTTTTCATACAAGTTGTAATGGTCACAGGCACGTCCTGAAATGGATCCATCATTTATGTGCCCACCTTCTTGCTCCCAGGCCCACCACTGGTTATTAGTGTTGTTACCCTCTACTTGATGTGCGGAGGTTGCAGCACCCCAAAGGAAACCTTTGGGAAATTCGATATCTTGGTAAGCCTCCTCTTTACGAATCATAATTAATCTTCCTCTGTTCATTTTTTAATTGTTAGTCTTTATTTAATAGACTAAAAAAGGGTTTCTCAAAAAAGAGCTAATTTTCTTAAGGAATAATCTTTTCGGTAATAGGTTAAATTTATTAAAGCCTACTACTTTCAGATAAACAAGCATTAAAGTGATGCTATGAATTTTTAATAGAGATATTATATTTTAGAGGAGGTTAAGGAAATTGTCTGAGGAGTTTTCATTAACAAAGATGAATAGACCTAAGAGTCCGATGACGGACATGGATAAAAAGCACACACCAGTAATCACGGCTCCGGACAGTGCGAAAGCCAAAGAGCCTTTCAGCGTGTCCGTTAAGGTAGGGGGAATCGACGGGGTTGAGCACCCTAATATGCTGGGCCACTGGATTAATTGGGTTGAGCTTTACGCCGGTGAGAGATTCTTGAGCAAAGCAGAATTCGCTCCAACAGTATCCACACCAGAAGCCACGTTCCACATTATTCTAGAAGGTCCCACCGAACTTAGGGTAGTGGAATCTTGCAATCTTCACGGACTCTGGGAATCAAAGAAAAAAATTGATGTGAAGTAAATCAAAATTAAAAATCAGAAGGAAGCAAACAAATATCCTTCTCCCTTTTCTATTTTTACAAAATTTTTCCCACATTTTGAGACATCATAAGTATTTTTGGAATTGCTGTTCGGTTATCTTATTTCCTTTAATTATGTCTCGGTATAGATAGGCGCTAGGTCTGGGAGTTCTCTCCATAGTGTTGTAGTCTACTTCCACCAATCCGAATCTCTTGGCGAATCCTTCGGCCCACTCAAAATTGTCAATTAGAGACCAGTACATATAACCCTTAACACTCAATCCATCTCGAATTGTTCTGTGTAACTGGTAGAGGTGTCTTAGAATGTAGCGGCACCGCTGCTCATCTTTCATAGTGGCTATACCATTTTCGGTTACATAGACCGGTTTTTTATACTTCTTTACCGACATTAAACTATGGTAGAACCCCTCTGGGTAAACCTCCCACCCCATATCAGTGGTTTCCGCTCCTTCAGGAACATTCATGGATAAACTAGACCCTCCTTCAGCTTGAATCTCAGTTATAGGAGTTGCAAGTATCCGCGTGTACCAATTTACCCCTATGAAGTCCCAAGAATTTTTCAAATAATCGAGTTCCTCGCCAGTTCCAAATGGTTGGGCAACGATACCCGATTGTATTGCATCTAGGTACCATCGATTAACCATATCATCCATTAATTTTGCCTGTTGAACATCAGCATCCGAATCAGGATCCAGAGGAGCAAAGTAGGGAATTTGTTTTACAATGCCTACCTTTGGTTTAATTTTAAACCCCTTATCTTTCACAGTTTCATGTATTGCTCGATAACTTTTTCCGTGAGCCATGAGCAGATGTTTACCAACTGTTAAAAATTCGGATAAATCTGTTCTACAGGGGGGATGGATTCCTAGAAAATACCCCAATGAGGCAACCATCATAGGTTCATTAATAGTGTTGTAGAAGGATATTAGATCACCCATGGTTTCTGTAACTATTTTGGTATATCGCTCAAAGAGCTCCACTGATTGGGGATTAAGCCAGCCTCCTTTCTCCTGCAACCAGATTGGGTTAGTGAAGTGGTGTAAGGTTACCATAGGAGTTATGTCTCGATCTAGAAGAGCTTGAATCACCTCACGGTAGTGCTCTATCTCCTTTTCACTCCATTTGCCTTCCTTAGGTTCTATGCGGCTCCACTCTATAGAGAAACGATGAACATTGTGTGCCAGCTCTTTTGCTAACTCGAAATCCTTTTCGTACAGGTTATACTGATCGCAGGCCCGTCCCGAAACAGATCCATCATGAATGTGGCCGCCCTCTTGCTCCCAGGCCCACCAGTGGTTATTGGTGTTGTTGCCCTCAACTTGGTGGGCGGCGGTTGCAGCACCCCATAGGAAGCCCGAGGGAAAAATTATTTCTTTATATTCTTCTTTTGGCGTGGTTATCTCCTCCCACTTTCTTGTGCTTAAAACTATTATTTTGTACCATTTCTTTTGTTTCATTTCATATAAAAAATAATTGGTTTCAGGATATTAGCAATATAAATTTAGAATGGTTCATAATTTAGTCTTTACTTATTTTGGTTTGTTCTGAACTGCTGAAGATTCCAGTAGAAGGTGTGCAGGTATTGCTTGTAGTTTTTTCTTTTGATGAATTCGATTGACATTTTTGTAAGAATATCGATTGTGGAGTTCAACATGAGCTTCCCGATTTGCTTTGAAGATTCAGCAGGGTAGCCAAAATATCCGATGGCTTTCCCGTGTTTGTCAACTACATTTCTGTCAGAGAGTTTAATCACGTTTACTTCTATGGATTCATAGTTTTTATAATCTTTCTTGACGAGGGGTTCTTTTATGTTTAGCATCATTGAGGTTTCGCCGTAGCCGGCATGCCAATCCTTCGGGTATTTTTCCATAATTACACGTAGCTCTTCCGGTAACTCCTCAACTCCGCCTCCGAATATTTGGGATAGATAGTATCCCATAGGCGAGAAAATGATGTCCCCATATTGTTGGTTAAGTTCTTCACAGGCCTCTTCAATAGCCACCGAAAAGGTCGGTGCCCCATGGCATGCAAATATTATAATATGTTTGAAATCATAAACTGCAAGTGATTTGCCCAAGTCAAATATAATATTTTTAACATTTTTCGCATTAAACTCAATGGAACCAGTCTTATCCAGAGTACCTGTGCCTATCGGTATTGCGGGATGAATTAGAACATTGTAACCATTCAACTCCCGTTTTATCTTCTCACCTACCCCCTTGGTAATAAATATGCTTTCAAAAAAATCGGTTCCGATAGGTAGGTGCGGACCATGCTGTTCGAGTGGGGCTATTGGAACTAGAATAACTGTTTTCTCCCTTTCCATTGAGTCTAGTTCTTTCCAAGTTAAATTCTCAATGGGGATTACTATGGAAGACATAGAATCTATAAAACAGCGATTTCACTTATAGCTTCCGTTTCCAAAGTTGAAGGATGGATAATAATAGGAATAAAAAAAATTATTGTTGTCCCCAAATTTCCTTTTTGGTCTTTTCTAGTAGTTTCTTAACGTTTTCTTCTGTAAACTGGCTATGGGAAAACATTCTCAAGATTTCACATTCAATTTTGAGATTCGAAGAGATGTCCGATGTTAATGCCCTATTTATGGTCATTTTTCCCAAATATAGTAATAGGGGGTTTGTGCTCATCAGTTTTTTAGCAAACTCTGTAACTACGTCCATGAGTTTTTCTTGTGGTACCACATCTAAGACAAATCCAATATCCTTAGCGTACTTGGCGTCGAATCTTTCTCCAAGTAGAATTGTTTTTTTCGCTATCTGGGGTCCTAAAATTCGGGGCATGATAGTCATGCCTGTGGCTATGGGGAGCAATCCCACTGCAATTTCTATGGGACCCATGATAGTGTCCTCGGTGCAGAATCTGAAGTCGCAGGAGGCGGCGAACTCGTATCCTCCTCCAAGAGCGTATTTGTGCATCGCTGCGATTACTGGAGGTCTCAGGGTTTTGAGAAGGAGATTAACCTGTTGGACCTTGTATACCGTGTCGTAAATAAAATCCGGTTCTAATTCCAAATGCTTTGTAAAGGTTTTGATGTCTGCTCCGGCGCAGAAAGCTCTTCCTGCTCCTTTAAGAATAACCACTTTTACACCCCAGTCCTGATCGATTTCGATTAAGGTGTCGTAGAACTGGTCAGCTAATTCCCTATTTATAGCGTTTAGGGATTCTGGTCTATTTAGAGTTATGGTTGCGATTCCATCCTTCTTTTCCCAAATTACCACTTTATCCATAATTTTCTACTCCTCAACTTAATATTCTTCTGGGGTCACGCCTAGTGCGTCAACTATTCTGTTAATCATGTTGAAGTAGCCCATAAGTGTTGCTATTTCTAAAATTTCCGCATCCCCAAAGCCCACCTTTCTCAAGCGTTCCACATCCTCGTCCGTGACCGTAGTTGCATTCTCGGTCGCTTTCCTTACAAAATTTATTGCCATAATTGTTTTT
>NZ_JBRAKS010000257.1:0-5578 GCF_052745115.1 Candidatus Jordarchaeum sp. | reverse complement strand
GAATCCAGAAACTAAATCCTCATCAGTTTCCAAACTCCCATATTTCCGGTGAAGAACACAAAGCCCATCACGCCGCAATATGTAAATATTATGAATCATTTAGGAAACCCCTTCCAACAGAATTTATTAATAATCTTCCGGACCAGCCATCCCAACTATTACATTTATTAACTTCTTAATTAGTTCTTCACGTTAATAACTTTTTTCTCTACCAAAAGTTAATACAGTTTATACTATAAATAATGCAATAAAAAATAACACTAAACTCCAAAAGACAAGAAAATAAAAGAATCATAATTCACAATACAGATTTCCTCAGTAGTAATTTTAGAATGATGATAAAATAGACCTAAAATTAAGTAATTGGTAGCCAGGAGCAGATTCGAACTGCTGTCCAGGACTCCAGAGGCCCCGATGCTTGACCGCTACACCACCTGGCTTAGAGTTTACTGTATTTTGCTTATAATCTCTACATGGTTAAAAAAGTTTCGTGATTTTAAATATAATAATTATTAATAAACATGGTGATGAATAAAAAATGTAATGGACAAAAAGTTTAAAATGTGTTTATAATTTATCTCTGTTTTGAAGGAGTAATGAGGTTGCAGAAAGGGGAAGAAACCTCTTCTTTGGTTCAGCAGTGTGCTATTTTAGCGGTTCTATTGGAGGTTAGTGGTTATCCTAAACCGGGGAATGTGCATCGTATTCGTGATATGCCCAAGACTCGTTATGAGCACTTTTTGGCTGGTGCGGTTGCTATTGGTCCGAGTATTAAAGATGCGGCTTTATTGGGTTACCAGGTGGCTTCTGGTGAGATCAAAGTAAAAAAGGCAAATGTGGGTAGACTTATTCTGAGAGCGGTTAAGGATACGAAAAATTTTCAGAGTGGAGAAAACATTAATCTAGGAACTGTTTTTCTTTTTGTTCCATTGGCTGTGGCTGCTGGTATGACTCTCTTTGATGGAAGGGTTATGGTTGGTGAGTTGAGAAGGGCTGTTAGGATGGTTATGGAAAACACAACGACTGATGATACTTTGGCTGTTTATGAGGCAATCGGTATTGCTAATCCTGGTGGTTTGGGGAATGTAGAAAAGTACGATGTCACAGATGAATTATCAAAATCTCTTATTAATAAAGATGGTGTTGTTTTGCAAGATGTTTTTAAAATAAGCGCTGGATGGGATAATATTAGTAAGGAATGGGTAACGGGTATGGAGATCACCTTTGAGGTAGGCTATCCTACTTTCCTAAAAGTTTATAGGAAATCGGGGGATGTGAACGTGGCAACCGTGCATACTTTTTTGGAAATTATTTCAAAATATCCTGATTCCTTGATTCAAAGGAAAATGAGTAGGGAGAAGGCGGTGGAGGTTAGTAGGGAGGCTGGGCATATTCTTAAAGAGGGAGGTTTATTAAAAGAAACCGGGAAAGTGTTATGTTGGAAACTTGACGAAGAATTAAATGGGTTTAAGGGTAGGCTTAATCCTGGTACTACTGCGGATCTGACAGCCTCTTCTATATTTGTAGCTCTCCTTGAAGGTTTTCGCTTTTAGATTTGTGAAAATATTAAATTATGAGAGAACGCACTAAAAATTGTCCTTCTTAGTATAGAATTTTTCTCCTTCCAATAAAGTTATTATTTGTCTCTTGTGTGTATATATACAAAGATTTTTAAGGTAGATTGTGTATGCCTTCAGAAGTGTTTGTCATCGATTTTTCTGGAAATAATGTTTTAGAGGATTCTCTGATTTTCCATACAGCTAATTTAAGTAGGGAAGATATCATAGATTTTTTCTCAGATATAGGAATTGTGGTGGGAATTACACAGCACTTTTCTACGGATATTAACAAAATATTATATTATGCAATTGTTGAAAACTCGAAAAAATCTTTATTGGGTATTATATTTGATTTGGAAGAGGAGCATGAATTATTCGAAACACCTCTCTTGGAGGAGGCTGAGCTTCTTTTACGGAAAGATAGAGATGAAAACTTTTTCTATAAAATAAAAGTGGCCTATCAAAGAATTATTCAAAAGGCATTAAAAAGTATTGAGGGAAGCATATCGGAGTTAGATAAAGAAAAAGAAGAAAACACTAAAAATGTTGAAAAATTAGAAGTAGTGTTGAATAATTTATACAATGAAGAAAAAGAGCTTCTGGTAGAATTAGAGAAGGGGGAGGAAACGGATTCGATTATGGAAAAAATTGAAGAGATAATAACAAAACAAAAACAGTTAGAAGAGATAATTAAAACGCAAAAAAATCTTGTAAAGATTAACGAAGAAAAGTTCTTTAACCTTAAAAATATGATAATGAAGCTCCAAGAATTCTATGACACGATTAGAGAATTTACATTTGATCAATCATTAATAAAACCCAAAGAAATAGTTGAAGAACAAGTAGAAGAACAGGAAATTCAGAGCACTACCGAAGAAGTTTCCAATACAGAAATTTTAGATTTAAAGAAAAAGCTGGAAATATTATCCTCTAAACGATTAGCACCTATACCAGAGCCAGTTTCTACCGAAGAAACTAGCATAGGATCAGAGGCCACCAGTACTTACAATAAAAAAGTGGAGTTATACGAAGGAAGTACTGATTTAAAAATCTCTTTATTTCCTGATGCTGTGAGTGAGACCGCTACAATATCCGGCATTCTTGCAGAAAAAGTTGGGAAAGTACCCTCCGCAATTATGGAATATCTGTTCTGGTTAAAGAAACCCAGAACCATTGTTGAGATTTCACAAGATCTTGAAATTCCTTTAGATGAATTAAGAGAACAAATAGATGCTATGGCGAAAAACGGGTATATATGCAAAATAACTAAAAGGAATATAAAAGAAATCTATTTAACCGTATGTCCTAATTGCCCCTTGCAATCCAAATGTGGAAAAGAGCGTGTAATTGATTGGAATCAAATTTTATCTAAGGTTAAAAATGTTTGAACTAAAATTTATTTTTAAAAATAGGATGTTCAAAATTCTGGTTGATTATACTTGTAAGCCATTCTTATGTTTTCTATTTGGTTATAGCTAAATTTTTTATTACTTAACTTTTTAATTGTTTATTAGGATTATGGGAAGAATGCAGTTATGTCAAAGATTCTTGAAAAACGTAAGCTTTGTATTGGTTTGGTCCGCAGATTAACCGATGAAGTCGGCAGCTTTACGGTCCAAGATATCATTTTAGAGACGGGGCTTCCTAGAAGTACGGTTCAGGATTGGATAAGAAGACTTTTAGAAGAGCAGCAGATCGATCTTATTATAAGTCCGAGTGGTCGTAAACCTGCTAAATATGCTTATAGTGTAAAACTTGGTTTACCTTATTCAGCGTGTAAAAGGATTTTTTCTACAGTAGATAGGATTCATAGGGTTGGTGAGATATATCACCATTGTAGTAGCGAGGGGGCGGTCATGTTTTGTGCATTTACACACAAAAGGGCTGGAGGAGCAATAACTAGTACTAGATATGAAGGTCTTATGTTAAGAGAAAAATTTCGACTAGACGGGAAGCAAGAAAGGGAAGTCATTAACAGGGGAGGGGCTTCGGTTGTGGTTGAGAGAGTGGATTTGTATGGCGATAAGGTTGTGCAAAAGCTAAAAGCCTTTGGTGGACCAGCGCATTCATTGACCGAGACGATGAAAAATGCAAGAGGAGTGTTAAGTGTTGAACTGGAGGATAAGGGAAGTTATACTGAGGGTAGAATCTTTACTAATGCTTTAGAACACTTAACCATAGGAATAGATGATACTGATACTGAAGATGCTGGAGCAACATGGGCTTTATCCTTATCTCTCCTGGATCATCTAGGTGAAAGTGTGGAAAAAATCAGCCACAAGGTAGTAATGTTAAACCCTGATATAAAATACAAAACTGTAGGAAATGCTGCAAGTTTTATAGAAATTGCAATAGATCCCTCGAGACATGATGAAATTTTGAATAAATGTACGACCTTTTTAAGTAAAACAACCATTTCTGAAAACACCGCAATTGCTATTCTTAGTGGACTGGTCATACCAGGCGAGTTAATAAAATTTGCAAACAAGGTGAGAGTGAAAGAAGTAAAAATCGCTGAAGCCTTAAAAACCGCTAAAGTATGCGGAATAGAAGTATTTGAAATAACCGGAAAAATGGGCGCCATAGGGGCTGTTGCGAGTTTGGCTTTTTTCGAATCCAATCCAAATATTTTAATGAATCCAAACACAAGCCTCTAACTATAAAAGAGATCTATTAAAATATTTTTAAAAGTATTTATGTATAAAAAAGATCCAAAGGGATGCTTATTACAAATTTTGTAGAAGATGCCCTCTATTGCCTAACTATTCTCTTTCTTCTCCTTCTGTATTTGGTCCTAATTTCTTTTTTCTTCTTTTCTTCCTCTTTCTCATAGTCAACTGGAACTTTTTCTTTCATCTTTAAGTATTCTCTGAGCCAAAGGATATCCGGATAAGCTGGTGGAGTAATTAAAATTTCTTTACCACAATTAGGACAAACACTTTTACCGAAAAGCACTGCCCCACATTTCGGGCAGAATCCGTGTTCAGGTATTGTTTTACGTAGTTTTAAGGTACCTCTAATATCCAGAAAACCAAAGATGGGAAAACCAATAGCGGCAACCATAGCTAGATAAACAATGGGCTCCGGAGTTTTACTATCAATCCAATTCCAAACAGCAAGCCACCATAATGGCCCAAGTAACGCAGACTCAAGGAAGGGAGGTTGAATCGACTGATACCCGATGATTGCTAATACCAAACTTGCTAAGAAGCCTGTTACGTAAAGAATGATATACTTCCTAAAAGCGGTTCTCTGTTTCAACTCATTGGCGCTGAGGCACTCTACACATCTCTCACCCACCAGTTTTTCTACCTCTTCAAGGCAAATATGACAAAAGGGTCGTTCACAGTTAACACATTTTCCCACAGCAATTGTGTCGGGGTGAAATGTACATCTTGGGAATCTATCCCTTCTCGACACTTCTTTTTTATCTCCTGTGTATTGTTATTCTAATTTCTCTTGTATGCTACTACTTTCCTCTTTAAAAAACATTCGGTTAATGAGACTTTTCGAACTGCCATCAGTTACAATTATTAAGAAAAAAATTTTTCATTTACCTATTCTATGAAATAATGGAGGTGTTTTTTATGTGTGAGTTTAAAGTCACTGTATCTGACGGTGGGCAATCATCTATGGTTGCTACCGACATCGTTTATGCTGAACTAGTTGATGGAAAAATTATTCTTAAGGATATTTTAGGGGTTTCATTAGTGGTAGAATCTGCCATTATTTCCCATGTTAATGTCAACTCACAGCAAATGAAGCTACTCAGTTTACCAATAATTAATAATTTTATCAAGTTTATTGAACATTACAATAAATGTATATCCGAAAGGGAGTATAACCCAGATTTAGAAAAAATTTGGAATCAATTCAAAATTGATGGAGATACCTTAGTAGAGGATTTAAAGGGTGTATGATAATTTCCTCCCTCTCTCGCCTCTTTTTTAAAAAACGAACTAATCTAATCCATATTTTTAGCCGTAGATAAAGGTCATAAACATTATAATATATATATT
>NZ_JBRAKS010000256.1:0-5614 GCF_052745115.1 Candidatus Jordarchaeum sp. | reverse complement strand
TGAGAATGGTGTGACCCACAAATTAACCTTACCAACCGTATTTGGCACAGAACCCAGGTAAGCTTCGGAGCCACATAATTTATAGAAGAAACAAACAGCTATTTTATCTACTAACCAAGGATAGAAATAAGTGTTAATATATCTTTTTAGAATACTTTTAAGTAAAGTGGTTAGTTTATACATTTAGTTTATTCGCTGTTTGAGTTTAGTTACAATAGGTCTATGTTTTATTATTCTCTGATTTCTATATTCTTTCCTATTCACTTTTCCGTGGTGGCTTGGGTGGAAGGGTCCGTGTTTAAACCCCTGTTTTACAAGAAGGTTTCACGCTTCACAGGGCGAGGAGCATAAAAACAGCTCCTGAAGAGAAAGAAAAGCAGGAATTAACAATCAACAGGACAGTGAGAAAATCACAATATAATAAGTCATAGACCCATTGTTTAGTTATGACGAGTATAGAAAAGATTATATGAATAACTGTCCGAAGAATTGTTCATGGTGGTAAAGTTGCCGAGTACCAAGGTATTGTTGACAGGTAGTACAGGATTTATCGGTAGCCATATCGTTCCTTTGCTTGTTGATAGGGATTACGATGTTTTTGTGCTTGAGAGATATGTTACTGGACGCTTTGTTCTTGGCCAGATGAGAAGTGTTAAAACGGTTTTCGGAGATCTGAGAGAGTACTCAACGATTAAGAAAATTATCAGCGAGGTTCAGCCGGATATTGTGATCCATTTGGCGGCGATAAGCCCTGTGGCTTATAGTTATGAACACCCTCAGGAGGTTATCGAAGCTAACTTTATGGGTACTGTAAACCTAGCGGAGGCTTGTATACGTGAAGTGCCTCACTTTAGACACTTCCTTTTTGCTTCAACTTCGGAGACCTATGGTAATGGTCCGAATCCAAGGAGAGAGGACACGCCGCAGAACCCTAATAGCCCTTACGCTGTGACCAAACATGCGTGTGAAAAGTATCTGATGTACATGAGAGATGGGCACAATTTTCCCATAACGATACTAAGACCCTTCAACACCTATGGAAGAAAAGATAACACACACTTTGTTGTGGAACGCACAATTGTTCAAATGCTTCAAAGCGAAACAGTAAGACTTGGAGATCCAAATCCGGTCAGAGATTTGCTCTACATTGACGACCACACAAACGCTTACCTAACATGTCTAGAAAACGAGAAAGCCATCGGTGAAGTTTTCAACTTTTCCACAGGCATTGGAGTTTCAATAAAGCAACTTGTAGAAATTATTAGTAAACTAACCGGCTTTGAGGGCGAAGTTATCTGGAACACCATACCCCCAAGACCGCTGGACATCATGGAGCTTATAGGAGATTACACGAAGGCTAAAAAAACCCTTGGCTGGGAGCCAAAGTTTAAACTCGAGGATGGACTGAAACGAAGCATTGAGTATTGGAGAAACAAACTATTAAAGGACAAAACGATGTAAGTTATAAACAGTGAACAAAAGACAAAAACAGTTTTTAGAACCTTCCAGTGTTTTTGGGAGGTATTAAGTATTTAAAAAGCTTAAATATTCATTAATGTAAAGAGTTATAAGGAGTTAGGTACTAGAACCTTCTTGTCTCATTTTTCAGTGGTGCGACGTATGACTATTTGCATAATTACGGATCCTCTTCTAAACGATTTTGGTCCCGCTCGACCTGCGCTACTTTTATCAAAAGAGCTGGCTAAGAAGTACGATGTCTCTTTGGTTTCCACCTCAATATCCAAAGATATTTACCAGAAGCTTAACTCTTTTGGAGTTAAACCCGTAAACCTTGGGGTTAGGTTTCACTTTAAGGACTCGTCTCTCGTGTGGATTGAGGCGTGGAGCAGAGAAGCCTTTCTGTCCCTAAACTCTCATAAATTTAAGAGAAATGATGAGATTTTGCTTAACTTCTCCAACACAATAATAATTCCCTCCAATGTCTGGTTCGTGTTGGGCCCAACAACATCTGCCCTAGATAATATTAGGGGCGAGCTACCATGGTATTTTCAGTACATGTATAGGATTTTGAGACCTGCTTTCTTTTATGCAGATAGAAAAAATGTCAGGTTGGCGGCAAGGAAATCGAACATAGTAATAGCTACCTCAAATTACTGTGCCAGCCTGTATAGAAGGTTTAATGTGAAGGTTCACGATGTTATATACGTCCCGATAGACTGTGAAAAGTTCAAACCTTTGCGTGATAATTCATCAAATAAGTATGTTATAACCTACTTCGGTAAAGAAACAAAATTCTCCACGATTCAAAAGGTGGCGGATAAGGGGATAAAGGTAAAAGCCTTCGGTGCTAAGCTATCATATGTTCCCAAAGGTCTTCTAAATCACCCTAATGTTGAAATTTTGGGCCACATAAGTGATGAGGAACTTGTTAGACTTTACTCCAACGCTCTGTTTACAATCTTCCCGTTCACCAACGAGGAGTTCGGGTACATACCTGTAGAGAGTATGGCCTGCGGCACACCAGTCCTAACCTACGCATTTCAGGGTCCAGGAGAAACCGTTATTAACGGTGAAACAGGCTGGCTTGCAAAAAGTGAAAATGAGATTGTCCGGCTAGCCACATACCTATGGCAGAAAGCGTATTCTTCTGAGATGCGGGAAAAGTGCAGGCAGAGAGCGCTTGATTTTGACGTAAAAAAAATTAGTCAGCAATGGTTAAACATAATTAAAACTATAAGGGAACCACAGTAGCGCCCTTAATTAACTCTTGGCACCTTTAGGCCCCTAACAGCGTCGTTTTAAGCCAATAGTCTATATAAAGGTGTGTTAGCCATGGAAATTTTACCTAAGAAGAGAACCACTGAGAAGGATTTACAGACGATTCACGCTCATAAAGTAGAGGAATTGTTTAGTAAGAGAAAAACTTGGAATTGCTATAGGTATCAAGAAAGATTCGCGAAGGTTATTGAACTTGTTCAAAGTTGTTTCCCAAGAAGAGCAATATAATCGACGTTGGCACCTGTCATGGAAACTTTGCTGTACGTTTAGCCTCTGAGAGTTACATCACATTGGGGCTTGAGTTGCAGCCCCACTCCTTGAAGCTTGCGCGATGGAAAATGAAAAATAAAAAGCTAGGAGTAATGGCAAACATTAACTTTGTAGTGGGAAGTGCTTCAAACCTGCCTGCACCACCTAGTTCTCTTGATTGTGTTCTCTTCTTGGAAACTATAGAACACTTAAGAGAATCAGAGAAAGCTCTCCACGAGATAGGACATATCCTGCGGGAAAATGGCCCTTAGTTCTATCAACTGTGAAGAGATTCAGTTTTATCCCCAACAGCCAATCCTTTAAGGAATTCAAAATAAAAAGACAGAGAAAAGTAGCCATAAGGGTGGCGAGGCAGAAGTGTTTTTCTTTCTCCTTCTCCATCACCCAGTTCATGGTTTCCCCCCTTCCCTTCTTCTTGGTTTTGGGCCAGACTTGTTTTTTGGTTCGACCCAATATGATGTACACCTCTTTTCTCGCGGCTCTTCTTGCATGGTTTTCCCACGCTTCGTGAAGAGCTGCTGCGTGCTCTTCTCAGGTCTTCCCGCGTCTCTCTCCTCATTCTTTCCGTGATTTACTGAGGGGTGGAGGTTCTGCGGTGTAGGGTAATGATGAGGACAATCAGCAGTAAGGGCAATATACCTTGAACGATAAGTATTTTCATCATTTTGTATCGCCTTAGGACGGGATGCCTTTAATCCACTATAAGGGTATCCTACCCCCCAAAAAACTCTTTTTCAAATGCTGAAAATATCGAAGTTTAAATGAAAAAATTTTGTTCCCTAGTTTAGGGGGTTAAGAAATGGAGAAAAAAACAGTTTTCTTAGGAGTGGTAGAGTCAGCAAAACACTTCTTATCGCATTCTTAATTATTCTGCCTGTTTTGTTTTCTGTGAGGGTTATTATGGCTGTTGCAAAGATAGATTTTAGTGATACGGAGAGGATTAAAGAGTATCTTAGGCTCTTTCTGAGACCACTATACTTTGCTCTCGGCTGGGTGAAGATGGTAGTTACTGTTGGGGGCAAATCGTATTTTGATAAGACCGTTCAGTGGAGATCTTATAATTATAAAGGAAATTTTTTTCGATGAAATTTATGAGCGTTCCTATAGGCTAAAAAAGGGAGATGTGGTTATCGATGTCGGGGCCCACATTGGAGTATTTACTCTAAAGGCGTCTAGACTCGTTGATTCTGAGAGACTGGTTATCTCAGTTGAGCCTGACCCAGAGAATTATGCTATGTTACTAACTAACATAAGGATTAACTCGCTGAAAGGTGTAATCCCAGTTAGAGTGGCGTTAATGGATGAAAGTGGAACTGTTAAAATGTCGAGAAGTGGTGATGCTATAAGCCATTCGGTAGTTCTCGAGAGAAGTAAAAAGTATATATTAGTTCCAGCATTAACTCTAGATGAACTTTTAGGAAAACTCGGAGTTAAACGGTTTGACTTCATTAAAATTGACGTAGAAGGTGCCGAGCTTCAAATAATGAAAGGCTCAAAAAACAATCTAATTAGCAACAAGCCCAGCATGGCTATAGCTTCGTATCATTATCCAGGCGAGGCTAAAAAAGTAGTGAAACTCCTCAACTCCTTGGAATTCGGAACAGAAAAATGGGAGGAAAAAATAATTTACGCGTTTCCAAACCGTTAACTGCAAAACCCTATAATAGGGTTTAATCATTCTTTTTCAAGCCAAATTTTTCAACCCCTACTTCTCACATAAGAGATAAATGAGCAAGCATAATATCATTCCCCAACTCCGTCTTCAACACTAACCCCCTAACCTCCCCCGCTACTGGGCTATGCGTTACCCACAATTATTGTGGATACCTTTTTATCATATACGTGATATTTTTTATAGCGGCAACAGGAAAATATGCGTATTTTGCATAAAACTAGAGGAAAGCAATTACTCTTAGCACTTATGGGTAATGCATAGCTCGGCTCTCCCCTTATGGTAGCGTTGGATTCTGATACTTACGTTTCCCTTCCTTATTTATGTCTGTAATTTTCTGCTACCAGATAAACAGGATTCACCTTTAATTAGGAGACTAAAAATTTCCCAAAAAACTAGAAGAATAACTTTTATGATTGTGATTCCTGTGCTGTTTTTATTCTCGGCTGCGTATATGGTTACGCCTTCTGAGCAAGCCTTTTTCCACTTTACGCATTTTGAAACGCAGCAGTATCTTCCTTCGACCATGCAGCATAACACTATTCCCCCCTACCAGTGCCCACATGCAGTATTGGCCTGTGCGTGGTTAAATTTTAACATGACCCCCGACCCGTGCCTTGTTGTTCATAAAAGCCTATGCGGCTGGGCCAAACTCTACATACTCCTCAGACCAGCTATAATTCACTTTAACCCATTTCTTATCTACAACTTTGACACCCACCCATACGTGGACATAGCACTGGCTATGACCAAAACGGCAGGGCACAATACTACTTATATCTTAACTATCCACCCTCTAATCAATTTTTATACGGCAATTTTAAGTTAGTTTTCCGTTTAGGCTTGATTGAAGTATTTAGAAGTGTTGATTAGTAGCGATAGTATTTAATTATCAAGTGCTAGATGATTTTTCAAGTATAGGTGGGAGGCAAG
>NZ_JBRAKS010000255.1:0-5626 GCF_052745115.1 Candidatus Jordarchaeum sp. | reverse complement strand
AAGTTACCACAAGATTTATAGTGTCTTTGAAGTATTTTTTCGGTTGGCAGTTTCAACGGTATCATTTATTTAGTAATTTCCAATAAAATATTGTGTGGTTATTTAATGAATTTGGGGGTTTGTGACCATGACCCGAATTGATACCTTAAAGAATGGTGCTCAAGAAGGTGAGGAGAGAACGGAAAAATTTACTACACTATCCGATATTGAGGTTAAACAGTTTTACACACCCGACGATATCCAAATCAACTACCATAAGGATTTAGGTTTTCCCGGCGAGTTTCCTTTTGTCCGTGGGGTTTACCATACCATGTATCGGGGTCGTCTCTGGACTATGCGGATGTTTGCCGGCTACGGCACCGCCTTTGACACAAATAAAAGGTTCAAATATCTTCTAGAGCACGGCGAGACCGGTCTCAGCGTTGCATTCGATTTTCCCACTCTTTACGGATATGATTCAGATCATCCGCTTTCCCATGGTGAGGTTGGAAAGTGCGGTGTAGCCATATCATCTCTAGAGGACATGGAAGTACTGTTTAACGAGATTCCCCTAGAAAAGGTCAGCACCTCTATGACTATTAATGGTCCTGCAGCCATAATTTGGGCTTTCTACATTGCAGCAGCTGAAAACCAGGGTGCTGCCAGAAAAGACCTGAGGGGAACAATTCAGAACGACATTCTGAAAGAGTATATTGCTCAGAACTCCTACATTTTCCCCCCGGAGCCCTCCATGAGGCTGATTCTGGACACCTTCGAATTTGGAACTGAGGAGCTTCCTCGCTGGAATACCATTAGCATTAGTGGTTACCACATTAGGGAGGCTGGATCCACTGCGGTGCAGGAGCTTGCGTTCACTCTAGCGGATGGCCTTGCTTATGTGGACGCTGCGGTTGAGAGGGGTATGGTTTTAGACGCTTTTGCACCTCGACTGTCCTTTTTCTTTAATGCTCACAACTACTTCTTTGAAGAAATCGCTAAGTATCGGGCGGCAAGAAGAATCTGGGCCAAGGAGATTAAGCAGCGGGGGTCAACTAATCCGAGGTCTATGACGCTGCGATTCCACACTCAGACTGCTGGTGTCAGCCTTACCGCTCAGCAGCCTTTAAACAACATTGTTAGGGTTGCCCTACAGGCTCTGGCCGCGGTTCTGGGAGGAACACAATCACTACACACCAACTCTTTCGATGAAGCTCTAGCCCTACCCACAGAGGAAGCGGTTACCGTGGCTCTCAGAACTCAACAGATAATCGCCCATGAGACCGGTGTCACAGATGCCATCGATCCACTGGGAGGCTCCTACTATGTGGAGTGGTTGACCGATAAAATGGAGGAGGAAACCTACAAGTACTTTGACCAGATAGAGAAGAGGGGCGGAGTAATCGAATGTATCAAAAAGGGGTTCTTCCAAAATGAAATAGCTAAAGCCTCCTACAAGTATCAGAAGGAAGTAGAGCGAAACATCAGAAAAATCGTAGGAGTGAATTGCTACAAAACAGATCAAGACAACGAGATAAATGTTCCAGTTCTAATAGTTGATCATGAAGTGGAAAAAGTGCAATGTGAAAGGCTCAAAAAACTGAGAAAAACTCGAGACAATTCCAAGGTTCAAAGAGCATTAAAAGAGCTTGAGAAACAGGCCAAAACCGAAACCAACGTAATGCCCTATCTTATAGACTGTGCAAAAGCCTACGCAACCCTGGGAGAAATAAGAGAAACCCTAGTGAATGTTTTCGGCGAATACCAGCCCAAAGACTGGTTCTAATACAAATAAATCTACCATAATGTTGACAAAATTTCATAAATCCAAATCATTTGAAATTTTTTGAAGGGCCTCTAAACTTATTCTGAAGAAATCAGTTAGTGGTACTCCGATCTCCTCGCAAACCCTAATTCTGTCCCGGCCTGTGGCCGCGGCAAACGTTTTATCTTTAAACTTCTTTTTGAGTGTTTCAACCCTGACCTGTTCCAGCTTTTTAGTAGGCATTACAAGGGCAGCGGCTATAACCAAACCTGAGACAGCATCCGAACAAATAAGCCCCTTCTCCAGCCTTGTCTGAGGTTGAACATTGGTGTACTCATAATTGTGAGCCTTTACCGCATTAATAACATCTTCAGGAACCAGACCCTGAATGTACTCCACGGTTTTAGTGGCATGTATCTCGGGAGAATCTATGGTTTCCTGATAATCCAAATCATGAACTAAACCCAAGATCCCCCAGAGTTCCTCGTCCTCTCCCAAGTGTTTAGCCAAGTTCCGCATTATAGCCTCCACCGCTAGAACATGCTTGACCAATTTATCATCTTTAAGATGTTCATTCACCAATTTCAAGGCTTCATCCCGGGTCAACATAACCTAGTTAAAACACTCCATTTTTCTTAAATCTTACTATTTTTGTATTCACACGAGGATAGAAATTCTTTTTAGAGGATTTGTTTAATTGCAAGGTTGATTTGGTAATAGTAAAGGATATTAAACATCGACTAAAACCCCATATTATGCGAGAGGTTGTATATGCAGAGGAACTATAAAACTCATATTGGATCTAATTGAAAAAACTACTCGACCTAAAAAATGATATTTCGTTAATACTTCGAGATGAAAATTGAAAGCTATAACTAAAAAAGATGAGATCCTTTATTTTAACTTTTTTTGGCTCTAAGTATCATTAGAACATATTTACTACTCCTCACTTTTTTGTAGGTATATTGCAAAATCGGGGCAATAGAATTGGCACATTAGGCAGCTGGTGCATTTATTTATGTCATGAACTTCTGGAACGTGTATTCCTCTGTCTGTGGGATTGTCGGACATTTTTAGAACCTGCTTGGGACATATGGTTACGCAAATTTCGCATCCTTTACAAAGCTCTCTATCTATGACGATTACTGGTTTTCTTCCTTCTTTTTTATGTTGCTGTTTGCCCATTATTCTTCTCTCCTCTGCGTTATTCTCTGTCTGCGAGAGCAAATCCAATTTCTAAAGCTCGGGTGTTTATATTAGGATATTTCACTGTTTCTCTTACGGCTTTAATGATGGTCTCTCTCTTGATTATTCCTGTTAATGCAACCAAAAAGCCTAGTAATATCATGTTGGAATAAAGGTTACTTCCCAGCTCCTTTTCCGACAGCTCTGAGGCCGGCACCTGATAAATTTTCATGCTTTCTACTGACCATTTATTTACTAAGCTGGAGTCAATTATGACTGTTCTATCTTTCTTAACCTCGCCTTCATGCTTATCTACGGCTTCCTGAGACAGGAAAATGTATATGTCGGCATCAATGGCTCCCGGATAATCAATTTCCTCATCTGATATCACGACTTCGGTCCAAATGTCTCCACCCCTCACCTTAGCTCCATAGGACATAACTTGTGTTGCAATTTTTCCCTCATATACGGTAGCTGTCTTAGCCAGCAACTCTCCCATTGTTATGGCTCCTTGCCCTCCAGAGCCCACGATACGAATTTCAGTTCTCACCATTCTCTCCCCACCTCATTTTCAGGTATTGCTCTGATAATTCGGGAACACTCTTTTCAACAAACTCGCCCACCACCATTTTTTGGCTAAGCTCCTCAGCTGTAAGTTCTTTAGCCTCCTCTTTACTCACCATGATCCCCCGAAGCCATTTTACCATGTCGATGGGATGCCTTATTTTAATGAGGGGGCCATATCGCACGGGGCATGGGGAGAGCACTTCGATGAATGAGAATCCCTTTCTCTGGAGTGCCTTCTTAATGGATCTGGTGAGCTGTTTCACGTGCAGGGTTGACCATCTTACCACGTAGGTTCCTCCCGCTGCTTCGACGAGTTTACATAGATCAAAGGGATTTTCGGGGTTACCATAAGGTGTGGTATCGGTTCGCAGCCCATGAGGAGTGGTTGGAGCAACCTGTGCTCCGGTCATTCCATAGATGAAGTTATTCACACAGATAACCGAGAGGCCAATGTTTCTCCGGGCTCCATGGATGAGGTGATTGCCTCCTATGGCTGATAAATCTCCGTCTCCTGAGATAACAACCACATTTAGCTCGGGCTTTGCCAGTTTTAAACCGGTAGCAAAGGGAATGGGTCGTCCGTGCGGTGTGTGAATAACATCGGAGTTAAATAGCGGACTTGGTATCCATCCCGCGCAACCTATTCCGGAAACGAAAGCCATTTTAGTGAAATCGAGACTCAACTCGTCTATCGCTCTTAGAACACACTGGGCAATAACACCGTCGCCACAGCCCGGGCAGTAGGGAAGAGGTAATGTTTCCGGTCGAATATACTTCATTAAAGGATGCTGAGACTTCCCACTCATAAACTCGCCTCCCTTCTTATCACTTCCAACACGTGTTTGGGGTTATGTACCCTTCCTAGAATCTGAGGAGGCAGAAACCGAATCTCCGCCATTCCACAGGCTGCACTTCTCACGTAATCAAGGATTTGTCCCATGTTATTCTCTAAAACTATGATTTTATCAACTTGTTCCGCTATTTTCGCAATTTCCTGTTTGGCAAAAGGCCAAATGCTAACAAGTCGAACGCATCCTAACATGATCCCTTCCTCTCGTGCTTTTTTCAATGCCCATAGTGCAGACCTGACTGGACTACCGTAGGTTAGTAAAACAATTTTAGCATCCTCAACTTGAAACATTTGTAATCTCACTATTTCGTTCAGACGCTTCTCAAACTTCCGGTAAATTCTCCGAATTAAATGGTCGAGATCCTCCGGATCACTGATTTTCCGATACCCCCTCTCATCGTGGCAAGAGCCGGTAACATGAACCCGGTACCCGGTACCGAATGCGGGCATGGGTGCCACATCCTCACTAAGGAAAAAGCTGGTTTCTCCGCTTTTTTCCGGCTTTTTTCTATTGGTTATTCGGATATCCTCTTCGGACCGAATAACAACGCTCTCTCTCATGAAACTGACATAAGCATCGGTCAGAAGGATTACTGGGGTTCTTAAAGCCTCAGACAGATTGAACGCTTCAAAGGTGTAATCAAACATGTCTTGGGGAGAGGATGGTGCAAGAACTACAATGGGATATTCTCCATGAGCACCATGCCTAGATTGAATCACATCTCCCTGTAGAGGCACCCCTACCTGTCCAACGCCTGGGCCTCCTCGCTGAACATCCACTATCACACATGGTGTTTCAGTCTGAACTGCGTAACCTATGCTCTCTTGCATTAGGCTGAAGCCGGGGCCACTGGTTGCCGTCATAGATTTTAGACCTGCCCAAGAGGCTCCTATGACGGATGATATTGATGCTATCTCGTCCTCCATCTGTATGCTAATTCCTCCAACCTTGGGCATCTTTGAAGCCATGACCTGACCTATTTCTCTTGCGGGAGTGATTGGATAAAATGCAAAAAATTTACAGCCTGCGGCTAGGGCTCCTTCCGCACAGGCCACATTTCCTTCCAAGAAATCTAAACGCTCACCTACATTTCCGGGCAAGAGCATCCCACCTAAAAGTAAAAATTGTTTTCCCTTAATTAATTTTGAATACCTACTCTTCCTTTTAAGATGACGGGTTTAAAATCTCATAATCATTTAAGCAGCAACGGTGTCGGTAGATGACTATTGGGACGCCGCCTTAGGTATGTATTTTTCCTAGTTTTTACTTGTCTTATGCTGGG
>NZ_JBRAKS010000254.1:0-5633 GCF_052745115.1 Candidatus Jordarchaeum sp. | reverse complement strand
GCAGCGTTTAAGCCGTGGTCCGCCTTTGGAAGGAAACCTTTGCTTTGCCCAGCGGTGGTTCCTTTTAGCGGATTTTTGTTCTCCACGCTGATTGTCGGCTTGGTTCTCGTGGGCAGGGTTGTAGCCTTGTATTGGACGTCTCTGTGGATGTTTGGGTTCATGATTAAAGTCTAAGAATGGTATTATTTATCATTAAATCTTTCTACTGTTGTGAACCCCTCCGTGGCACAATTTGGTATGCGCCACCTGTGTCCTGGGGTGCTGTCCCAGCTGATACGCTAAAATCCTCAAAAAGGGGGAAGAATCAGGGAAGGGTGGGAAGGTGGTGCGTGGGGAAGAAAGAAGAGGAACGGTGAAAAAAATAGACCGGGCGCTTTAAGGGAAACCTAAAGAAAAGGGAAAATAACAAGCCACAAGACTAAAAAACACAAAAAACAAAACAAAATTCCAAACCACTGGGAGGAGTTGGGAAAGGCGAATACCTCCTACGTTGAGAGAAACAACCTGACCGTGAGGCAGAGCGTAGCGCGGTTTGTGAGGAAAACCCTCTCCTTCTCAAAGAGAAGAAAGCAGCACCGGAACCACCTCAAACTTTACAAGGCTTGGTACAACCTAGTTAAGACCCATGGTAGCCTGAAGGTGAGGAGCAGCAGGCCGGGCAGGAAATGGGAGTACAGAACGCCAGCTATGGCTGCAGGTATAACCGACCACATTTGGACTATGAAAGAATTAATGGCCTATAGAGTGCCAATGAGAATGAAACAATGACACTATCCATTTTTAAGGGAATAATGAAAATAATTTACCACAAGCTTAGTCTATAGAACTTGTTAAATGATATTATTTTAGAATTATAAATGACGATATTTCATAAAAATTAATTTTTAGAAATGCGAAAAACTCAAAGGTTAATAAATTAATAATATAAAATAAAAAACAATGACTTTTGACAACCGGAGAAAAATGACATGAAGCAACAATTTTCCACAAATAAAAAAGTGCCTAATCCAATTTTAATTGAAAATGGAGCTCTTAAAAGAGTGGGGGAAGTTTGTTTTGGTTTAGGTGGCTCTAAAAGAGCTTTGATAGTATCCGATCCCACGGTAATCAAAGTTACTGAAAATAAAATCTGTAAATCTTTGCAGGAATCAAAAATAGAATATTCCATAAAATTAATAGAGAAGGCTACAAAAGAAACCGTTGAACAAGTTAAAAAAGAAATAAAAAAATTGAAAATTGAAATAATACTAGGTGTAGGAGGGGGTGGTGTAATAGATGTATCAAAACTCTCTGCTTCACAAGAAAATATTCCTTTCATTAGTATTCCAACTGTAGCCTCGCATGATGGAATTGCTTCTCCCCGTGCAAAAATCAATAAGGTCGCTCCATTTTCTATTGAAGCGAATGGGCCAGTAGCAATAATTGCAGATATAGATGTTGTGTCGAAAGCCCCGTATCGATTAACTGCATCAGGATGTGGAGATTTAATATCCAAGCTCACATCTGTAAAGGATTGGGAATTGGCTCATTTACGTGTAAATGAAAAATTTAATATAGAAGCTGCAAATTTGGCTAGAGAAAGTGGTCAAAACCTAATTAAAAATGCTAAACTAGTAAAAAAACGAACTAAAAAAGGATATCAGAAAGTTACGGAGGCGCTAATTAAAAGTGGTATCTCAATGACTTTAGCGGGGTCAAGTCGCCCAGCAAGTGGGGCTGAACATATGTTTAGTCATAAGTTAGACCAGATAGCACCCAATTCTGCTTATCATGGAGAACAATGTGGAATCGGAACAATAATAATGATGTACTTACATGGTGGCGATTGGAGAAAAATAGTTGATACTTTGAAAATCGTTGGAGCTCCTACCACTGCCAAAGATATCCATATTGATCGCGAAATAATCATCAAAGCAATTACTGAAGCAAAAGAAATTAGAAATGATAGATACACCATACTAAATGAAATTAAAATTGTTCCTAAGGTAGCAGAAGAAGTTGCTATAATTACTGGAATCATTTAAACAATTTTAAACTCAAGGAGATAAACATGCCCGCTTTTTTAACTCTTGTTGGTGTTAAACAGGCAAAGAAAGGTGCAAAATTTGTGCATATTGGTCCTACCGAATTATGTAAAGTTTGTGAATTTTATAAGGTATGCATCGGAAATTTAGAACCTAAGAGAATATATGAAATTGTTGAGGTTCGAAGCATAGAACACCCCTGTAAAATTCACGAAGATGGTGTTTGCGTCGTAGAAGTCGATTATCCGAATATTCAAGCAGCTTTAGAAACAAAGCAAGCCATAGCTGGTGTCACAATCACATATTTGCCAATAAAATGTGATTTTTACGATTGTCCTCACATAGATATCTGCCGACCAAGTGGTCTATTTGAAGGTGATAAATGTATCGTTGAGGAAGTGTCAGAAAAAATAGATGAATGTAAAGCGGGTAAAGTGCTCAGAGTAGTAACCCTTAAGATTGCTCAGCAATAGTCTTTTCGAATATTTCTAAAAATTTAACACTTTCATAACTAAAGTTAGAAAAGATGTCATTTACAAGTCCAATTTTAACAAATTGAATATTATTTATAAGGACTGACTCATTCGGCATGATTATTTCAACAGTTTTTTCACTAATATTAATTGTAAATCTGCTAGCATCAAAACCAGGAATTCTGCGCTCAATGAGAGCTCTTATCTTATCTTCATCTTTATCCAGTATACTCTTTACTGTCACATCATACTCCAAGACTTGGCCTGCTAACGGATGATTCATATCAACTCGGATTCTACCACCACCCACTTTTTGAACAGTAGCTAAACGTCCTTTTACTCGTATCGTCATTCCAGGTCGTGGTTTCACATTTTGCTTTAAAAATTCACGGGCAGGGAGAGTCTTTATATTCTTGGGATCCCTTTCACCGAATCCTTTTTCTGGAGAGATTTCTATAGCTTTCGTTTCATTAATATGCAATCCTTCCAATGCTTCATCTATTCCCTGAAGAACCCAACCGGAACCAACAACAACAAGTCTTGGTTTATAAACCTCACGTTCATCATAAATATCCGCCTTTTCCGCCACTTCTCGAATTGTGGATTCAAATACTTTACCGGATTCTTTAATACGGCCAATTAAATCAACTAAAATAAAGTCTTTTTTACTAACTTTTTTTATTTCAGTTTCTGACACCGCTGTTCACCATATAATTCTAGGAATTCCAATGATAGATTATTATTAATTTTTTTGGTTGTAATGCTTATGTTAGAGGTATTTAATAGAAATATTATCTTTACTTGCTAATGTATCAATAGAACAAAAATAGAAAATTTTAAAATAAATTATTTCTTTTACATGCGGATACTTTATATATTAACATGAGTGCCTAATTTATAATCTAGACTGATGATAGTTTCAAGGAAAAAGTCGTATTAATAATGTATTTACTAATATGGTTGAGCATTAATATGATTGAGGTTGAAATAAAATGTCCAATAAGTGATCCAGATAGGATCGCTGAAAAATTAGTAAAAAAAGTCTGTGCAAAATTTATTAAAACTATTTTTCAGAAAGATGTCTATTTACAACATCCTTCAAAAAATTTTAAAGAAACAGATGAAGCGATGAGAATACGTGAGTCTGTAGAAGGAGTCCAATTAACATATAAAGGTCCCAAAATAGATTCCTTATCGAAAACAAGAGAGGAGCTAGGCGTTCAGGTAGATAATTTTGAATCCGTCCTCAAAATTTTTTTAAGAATAGGATTCTTTCCGATAGCTAATGTAAATAAATCTAGGAAAATTTTTCATATAAAAGAAAACATAATTGCTTCAATAGACCAGGTGCAAGATTTAGGTAACTTCCTAGAATTAGAATCCGAGGCTAAAGATTATTCTCAAATAGAAACTAAAAGAGAGGAATTACTATCAATACTGGATAAGTTGGGGCTCTCAAGGGAGAATACAGAAAGAAGATCTTATTTAGAGCTCATCATAGCCAAATTTTGAGAAGTGGCTTACCTCTTTTCACTTCTATGCTATCATTTAGTTAATAACTTTTTGGTGATTTGCGTTAGATTTAAGTTATCTTACTCATTAGAACAAATTGGAAATCTTAAAGCAAAAACTATGGATTAAAGGAAGTAAAAAATAAATGTGTCTTGCAATACCTGCTAAAGTACTCGAAATCCGTGATGAAAAAGCGGTTGTTGACTTTGGAGGGGTAAAAAGAGAGGCTTGGATAACATTGGTGGATAATGTTAAGGTAGGAGACTATTTAATAATTCATACGGGATATGCAATACAAAGATTAGATAAGAAGGAAGCCGAAGAAACATTAAGACTATTTAAAGAATTTGAAAGTTTTGAAGGACAAACAGGAGAAAAGAGAGAAATTTATCCAGATTTTTAATTTAATAAAAAGATCTGCGTAAATTTTGCTAAATTATTTTAGTTAAATTTGGTAAATTGGATTTGTACCAATCAATTGTTTTCTTTAAACCTTCTTTTAGAGTGATTTTAGGTTTATACTTTAATATTTTTTTAGCTTTTCTGATATCTGCGACTCTTCTTAAAGTATCTTCATAACTATCACCGTAGAATTCATCGTAGGTTATATACTTTGGTTTAATTTTGTTTAAATTCCCGGTTAATTCTAAAATTAGGTTGGCCAGTTCGTTTATTGTTATTTCTTCTTCATTTCCAATATTGAAAATTTCTCCGAGACTTTGTTCATTTTCCAAGGCAAGAAGAGTACCGTTTACTAAATCTGTTATATAAGTGAAACCTCTTGTCTGTTTTCCATTTCCGTGTATTAATGGAGGTTTACCGCTAAGAATTCTTTTTATAAAAATAGGTATTACTGCACCGTAATCACTAGATTCTTGTCTTGGACCATAGGCATTGAAGTATCTCAATATTATTATTGGGAGTCCATTCTGGTGATGATATGCAAAGAGCATATGCTCATCTAAAGCTTTCGTTGTTGAATAGCACCACCTAAAAACATTAGTAGGGCCCAGAATTCTATCAGAGTCTTCACTTAGTGGCATATTGACATTTTTACCATAAACCTCACTAGTTGATGCTAGTAAAAATAGCTCAACATGTTTTTTTAATGCCGCTTCCACCACATTGTGTGTACCAAAAGTGTTTGTAAGTATTACTTTTAATGGGTTCTCTATGTATTTCTTGACACCGACAACCGCGGCTTCATGGATAATTATATTTATATCCTTGGCGGCCTTTTCCACAATTTTTTTATCCAAAATACTTCCCTTGATAAATGAAAAATTTTTCTTTTGTAAATAATTCTTAATGTATTGAATATTACCACTACTTAAGTCATCTAATACCGTAATTTCATTTTTTTCTATTAGGCTATCAACCAAATGGGAGCCAATGAATCCAGCGCCACCGGTAATCAAAATTTTTTTACCAAAAATCATCTTTTATCACCAAAGTAAAAGATTTTTTCTCTTGTTAGTTATGGTATTGACATTAAAAATATTCTCGGTCATGAATTTTTTTCATAAAAAAATTTTTATGCTACAAGTTCAGGAATTTGAATTCTGAATTATAAAGGTTAGAGAATCATAGGAAAGATTCTAAAATTTGATAAATTATTTTATAT
>NZ_JBRAKS010000253.1:0-5634 GCF_052745115.1 Candidatus Jordarchaeum sp. | reverse complement strand
CACATAGCCATATATGGTATTATTTAGTATTAAATATTCCTACTGTTGTAAACCCTTCAAGTTCTCCTCTCTCAACAGCCTCTTTACACACTGTGTGGGGTATAAGTATGGTTTTGAACTTCTTCTTCAGGAGATGAAGCATGTTGATCCTTGCAAGATAAATAAGTGGGGTAGCGTTAGAGACGAACATTGACTATCAGCAGCTTCAATGTCTTCCATTAGGTCGCTTAAACTGTATCGATATGTAATTCCGCTTTCAGCAGCCTTTTTAATCATTTCCCTGAGACTGACATTACACATTTCTGCTGCTTTCCAAAGAGTTATCTTCCCCTCATTGTAAAGTCTTAGAGCCCTTTGAGTTTTTCAGTCCTTGATGCCTATGGATAGAATCATCTTCACAGCAGTGGATCTGTCAAACTTAAAGTCTTTTATTTACTCCTCTATCTCACGAGCAAGCTCCTCATCAATCCTAGCAGTTATAACAACAGTCATAAAAACCACACGTATACAAATTATAAAAAACGTATATAACCTTAACCACAACCCGCAGGAGGCAATGTAGAATAGTTTGGTTAGGTCTCAAAAAAGAGCATTTATAAAGCTCCCTTCGTGATTCAGAGCCTTATGAGAGAAACTTAACCAAATAAATCTTCATCACCACCCGCAAGAAATAGCATAGAAACCAACCTTCAAAAACAGTTTTAACCACACATTTCATTTTCAAATAATGATATTCTACTTAAAGTTTATATTTGGAAAGTGTTTTTGTCTTCTTATGGGTCTCCGGGAAGAATTCTTGGAACTTTTGAAGAGGGACGAAGAATTCAGATATACTGTCCTAGGTTACCTTGGGCTAGAGGAAACTACCCGTAGAATGGACGCCTACCAGTCAACACAAACAAAAATCTGGGAGGAGATTAAGGGAATCAAGGAGGAGCAGAGCAAAATCTGGGAGGAGATTAAGGGACTCAGGCAAGATTTTAACAAGATGAGGGAAGATTTTAACAAGATGTTGGGTAGGATTGAGTCGTTGGAGATGGGTCATGTAGATCTTAGGCAAAGTGTGGAAGGGCTGCGGTCTGAGCTTTTTGTGGGTTTTGATAATATGAGAATATTTGCGGGGGTTAGTTTAGAGGAGTTTGTGAAAGTTTGGATTAGTGGTTATCTTAGGGAACGGGGAATTCTTCCTGTGGGGCGCAGTTTAGATAGGGTGGTAATAGAGGGGGAGGAGATAAATCTTTTCAGTGAAGAACCCTTGATAGTTGGGGAGGTTACTGCTTACGCTGGGAGTGTCGAAGAAATATCTAAGCTTTTGAGGAAGGTTGAAGCTGCAAAGAAGAAATACAAGAAAGAACCCAGATACCTGTTTCTACGTGTTTTGACGGCTCCAAGTAGCGTGGCTAAAGAAATGAAAAGGATGGCAAGAGTGAAGAACATAGACCTCGTAATAGGAAAGGAATCTTAGCTCGCATTACAAAAAAGAAGAAATCCAATATTTTATAGTCAATATAATTATACTTGACCTGTTAACTAGATTCCACCGATTTTAAGTTTCCTTTTTGTCCCTTTCAAAAGTTTCATTATTTTTTCGATTTCTTCTATGGTGTTTCTCCACAGGTCTTGCTGTAGTTTCGCTTAGTTCCAGTTATGATGAGCGGAGTACGACCGCATTTTCTCTTGAAATGGAAGGGATTTTTTTGGTTTGTCAATTGTTTTTCCGGGCCCAGGATATTTTGTATGGAACTACCCATTTTCTGAAAAGCAGGATGATTATGCTAAATTTTGTTTAGAAACTTTTCTATTTCTTCTTCTGCGTTATCTGCCCTAATGTATATTGGTACGTTTGCTAGTCCTGTGGCGATGTAGCTTGAGAGGAGCCAGTCTCCAGGCGTGAACTCCAAGGTTTTTTCTAGTATGTTTTTGTCTATCATGAAGGTGTTGCTGATTAGTCCTCGGTCGTAGGGTCGGGGTAGGGTGCTCACAAAGTAGGTGTGCAGTTGTTGGAGGGCGCTGGTGTTGAGGTGAGCTATTCTTTGGGTGGCTATGCATCCTCCTAGTCCGTATTTTCTTCCCTGCCGGAGTAGTCTTTCGACCTCGATGGAGCATTGTCGGTCTATTCCGGATACGCTTCCCGGGTTTGCTGCGAATTCCTGTGCCTCATCCCAGACGAATAAGATGTACGGTTTTACTTTGAATTCTCTTTTTCTCTGGGCGAGAACCTCTTGGGTTAAGTCTATTACTAATCCTTTTATGATTTGGGGGTCGCTGATTGAGATGCTAATCAGTTGGGTTTCTCCTTCTATCAGTTCTTTTATTGCTTCCGAGTTTAATCCCTCGCCGGATTGGAGTTCTTCTATTTCACGGAAGTAGCGAACCATTCTCTGCCTTGATGTGAACCAACCGTAAAGAGTGCTTTTTTCATGTACATTATAGGCTGTGGCTATTTGTGGTGCCGCATTTGCTAACGCCTCTGCAAATTCTTTATCTATTTCGTCGGATTCCAAATAGCCCTTTGCTGCCATGTGTCTTGCGGTTAAAACCTCGATTTCGTTAAGCGCTTCCAAGTAGTTAGGTTTGCTTTGGTTGTCTGACTTGAGTGCAGCCACACTGTCCAGAAATTCGCTGAAGGTGGGAATCCTGATCACTTCTCGCACAAAGTGAGTAACTTTATTTTGCGCGAAAATTTTTTCCATTCCTTTGATTACTTTAGGATTATCCTCAAATAGCTTCGGTTTAACAATTGAATTATAAAATTCCCTTACGCTATCCGCTTTATTCTCAAGAATAATTTTTGAGGGGATTTTCTCGTTTGCAAACAAATCCATCAGAAGAAAGGGATACTCACAGGATATGTCAAAGATTATTACTTTAACTTCCTTTGTGTGTATAAGGAGTCTCCTCAAAATATTTGAGAGCATGTTACTTTTTCCGCCCCCAGTAAACGCGAATATCCCGAAGTGATATCTCACCAGCGAATCATAGTCAACGTATATGGGTATGTCCTCCGCGGAGGCCTCAAACATTTTAATAATTCCCAGCCTAGGATCCTTCCACGCATTGTTACTGGTTTCCTCCGAGCTGGAATCGAGTTCCTCCAAGATGCGGCGGTTATACATGTCTTTAATCATTTCCTTGTTTAGAATGTAAACCCGGTCTCCAATAACGGGATAGGAGAATCCCCGCTCGTAGGTAAATTCTTCATTCTCCCCTATAACAAGATCATAATTTATGGGAATTGCGGATATCTGAATAACCATTGTAGACTTGTCGCTGGTTTCCCAGTCACCAACCGATTGCTCAATCACCTCAAACTGTAGGGGGTAGTACTGGTAGTCTTTTAAGCCTCTCAAACCGAAATGCTCTGGCCAGAAACGCAAAATACCCATAAGAGTGTACCGGATTTCACCCGCCTCCCTAGTTTTAAAGTTTCTCACAGCCAGTAACATTCCAGAATCGATAAGTCTCATAAGATCCCTGTCATACTCTGCAAGCACCCGGAAGGTGTAGGGGGAAGAGGTACCAAATTCTTCGCTGGAGGTTTCACTGGCTGCAATCACCCTTCCCAGCCGAGCCTTGAATTTTCCATCGAAATCGGTAAAATACATTCTAAGCTCCTCTTCTGAGCCACTCAAACTCACCCCTCCGTTCACGGAAGCTAGTCATATAATAAACAAACTTCTTTAAATCCTTATTCGTCATAATCCAATCCTTCGTAGTGTCAATCAGGTTCTTAAATAGATTATAGTTCCACTTCGCCACATTATCCGCAACAAATAGCGGTTTATTATGCCCGAAAATCTCGGGAATAGTTGAACTAGTCGTAGCCGCCAAAGTCACAAGAGTCAAGTTCTGTAGCTCATTCCTAATTTTCTCATTCTTTAATATGAAGATGTTTACGGGTTCTTCTCCCACATAAATCTGGTGAAAAACCTCAATATTTTCCTTTCGCATGTCATACTCCGGATAGGCAAGCCGATCTATGAGCAGAACATTACTCCTCAGTTTCGGATCATGCTCCGCCACCTGCAGCTGAATATAGGTTTTAAGAAACAACCGCTCCATGGTAATCTTATTTTTTCTCGCACCCCTAACAAATCTGGGACCCCTATCATGATCCGGCACAATAGTAGTGAATGCGGAGTCGTACTCTATCAGACTCCAAGGAGGACTAAGAGTATCCCAACAGTTAAAAGAGAAATGTTGCAAAAGCATCCGATCAGTGTTGGGAAGATTTGAGAACAATTCGGGGGATACGGTGCATCCGAAAAGGTTGCAGTTGGAGCACACTGGAATGAAATGGTTCTTAAAATCGCTAGCCGCAGTATCCTTAGTGATTCCCAACAGGAGAACCTTCCGTTTCCAGCACTCCTCAATCAGCATATAGAAGCAGAAAAGCGTGAGAAAAGCAATATCCAGCGTGGACAAGTACTGGGAGGTCCCATCCTTCCGCTCAATAATCATCCTAATACCCGTGGCGGACTCCTCGATGCTCTCACGAAAAATGCGCTCACCCAAGGTTCTAACCAGTTTTGAAATCCTATCCCAAGAATTCCGGTATTGCGGATTGAGGCGATATTTGGAATGGCTCTTAAGAATTATTTCCTCCCGAACCAAGCTGTTAAGATAACGACCAACCCTATCCTCCCGAACCGCATCCTTAATCCCCAACTCCTCACAAATCTGCTTCAATGTGAGTGGAGAATCCTTCCTATCCAAGAGCAGAATCATACTATGACGTAAAAAATCACCCCTAGCAGGAGGAAGATTTAGCTCCGGATTAGAAACACGATAACGACCAATAAACAAATCATTCTTATCTATCGGCTCACCATCCACCACAAATCCTAGAATAGCACATTTTGTATCCCAGTAAGTTTTCTTCGAAGTTTCCTTAGCAATAGCACGCTGAGTGCCCGAAAGAGACCGATCCAAAAAAAGAATCCTCACCGGGTCATTCGCATCAGTTACAAGAAGGTACGCCAGATAATACTCTGCGAAGGTCATAATCCAGTTCGCAATCCGAGAGTTGTCCGCAATCTCCTGCTCCGATAGTGGCTGAGTCAACAAACCCTCCGGGTCATCACTCTCACTGAAAAAAGTCTGGTCAATCTCGGGAACCTCATTAATGTAAACTGGAACACAGCTGGAAATCCCCCTTCCCTCCTCTATATGTTTAGTATAGTAATCCACGGTGGGCTTAGAATCCTCATGAAACTGGATTTCGCCATTTGCAGCATAGGCACCACCAAAGAAGAGGATGAAGTCGAAAAGCCTCCTCGAATACTCCGTCCCATCCACAGCCGCAAACCTAACCCGGTCAGAACCAAAAAAGCCAACCGCAGTATTGTAAGCATTATTAAAGTCTAAATCGGTGACCAATAGTCTAGTGATGAAATCGTTTAATTCCTCTATTTGGGAGAAACGGTTTTTATAGTCTGTCAGCTGCCGCTCAACACCCTTCAACAGAATATTGCTTATCCTACTTATCTGAGAGCTTAGGAAAGACCTTCCCAATACAAATCACCAACACCAAGAGAATATATTATCCTACTAAAATGGCCCGTTATTGAAGAGCGCCTGACCGTTGTCCGAAACTTACCCATTTAGGACACCGCCTAAATGGTGTTCGGTTCC
>NZ_JBRAKS010000252.1:0-5648 GCF_052745115.1 Candidatus Jordarchaeum sp. | reverse complement strand
GAACCGAACACCATCTGGAAGTGTCCTAGATGGGTAAGTTTCGGACAACGGTTAATCTGAGTTGGAGAACTGTGTGGTCTCCGTTTCTCTTGTGTTTGATTGTGAATGTCTTTAGTTCCGGGATTTCATTTAGCAGCACGTTTTTGATTTTTTCTGTTTGGGGGGTTGATTTTAGGATGAGGTTGAAGCTTTTCTCTAATATTTGAGGGTAGTGCGAGCTGTGTGGATTTCCTTCGTTGTGGACCTCGGCCATTATCCTTAATCTTGGTCTTATTGATGCTCCCTCTATGTTCCGTGAAGCCGCTATTATGGTTTGGTCTGTGATTTCAGATAGAACTTTTTGTACTTGTTCTAGGGTGCTTTTGGGTATTTGTAACTCCTTCTTTTTTATGTGTTCGTGTAAAATCTGTAGCAATACTTGGTATAGTAGATGGTCTTTAGAGATGGTTTCGAAGAATGAGCCATCAATGATTGAAACCTTTACTTTATCAGGATCTTTACTGTGGGTTCTGACTAGGTAGAAGCATCGTCTTTCGGACGTACAGTACTCTCTTTTGATGGATTTCCCGTCTACAATGCTGGCAATTCTTAAAACGAGGTCTCCACCGTTAACCACTTCTATCTCTTTAAGATTCTTTGTTCGAGTTGGTATGGTCGAATTAAATGAGGAAATGCTTCCTCCTTTGGAATCCTTTAACTCGAGCAAGCCACCACAAGTGAATTTGTTCCCAACCTTCCTTACCTTAAATATAAAGTCTGGGAACTGCTGGGACTTCGAGTACTGTAGATTCTTGGTTATGTTTGAATCTTCAAGTAGTTGATTGAATTTCTTTTCGCCTATTTTATCTCTCAGTTCTTTCCAAATATCGACTCCATAAACATTTTTGGCGTCTTTGCGATTATCGATGTAGGCTAGGTCGTTTCCCGCAGACTTTAACACTATTTCCTCAAGGGGAGAGCAAAGGTCAAATTTACCATTTTTGAGGTTGCTTATTACCTGAATAAAGAAATCGGTTATGTCCGCAATTTCACTCATGGATGAACCTCTCTAAACCCTCAGTAGGCCATGCCTCATCTAGGTTTGGTGTAAACCTATAATAACCTCTATACTTTGAAACTTCGTCTGCGGAACTTATGATTTTTAACCTTTTCTTTATGACTTCAACGTAGCCTGGGTCTATTTCGATGCCTATTGACTTTCTTTTTAACTGGTGAGCTACAACTAGGCTGGTTCCACTTCCCGCAAATGGGTCAAAAACAGTGTCTCCCACACTTGTAGATGAAAGGATCATTCTTAACAACAACTCTATGGGGGACTGCTGCTCATGTATGCGATTACCCTCCTCATCTCTTAAGGCTTCATCCCCCGCAAAGTATCCAGACGTAAGCTCTCTAATATCATCCCAAACGTCGGTAAGGTAGATTCCATTAGGCCTCTTATGTTTGTGGTTTGGGCGTAGCGGGTAATCTATGCGTAATCTATTGAAAACTCTGGGCCTTTCCCCTTTAGTAGCAAAAATTATCACTTGGTAATGTTTTCCAAACCTGAAATTACCAGGTATAGCTGATGTGAACTTCTTCCATATAATTAGGTTTTGATAAGTCCATCCCGTTTCTTTTAAAACCTTCATCATCCAATCTACGTTCTTCTCCCTCTGCATAAAATAGATGGCTCCACCATCCACTGTCGCCTCATGGATGAGTTCTATAATCTCCTTTAACCAACTCCAATAAACTTCGGGATTTTGTTCATCATCAAAAAACTTGTACTCTTTGCCCTGATTGAAGGGGGGGTCTAAGAATGTAAGATGAACATCTGATACATTTCCCTGTTTAAGGTATGTAAGGCAGTCTCCACAAACCACGTCGTAATCTGGTGTCCTCATTTTATACCCCTTAAATCTCTAATACTTCTAAACCTTTCAATATATTTTATGTTTCTTGAATATCTTTTTTAACTCAACCTTTATTTATTTTGCTTCTTTAAGCACACACTCCGTATCCTTGGATAAGGAAGTAATGGATTTCATCTACTTTAATTCTCTTAATATTTGATTCTAGAAACTTGTTTCACCACCTACTCTTACAAAAAAGTATTAAAACCCTATTTTTACAAACCTTTGACTTAGATATGCAAGGCAGAATAGCTAAGAACGCTATAATAACAATAGAATTGTTAAAAATTTGAATAAAATAGTGGACTTACAATTCGGTATATGTTTAAATTCATTAGTGAGAAAGCTTAGGTTGTAAAAGAAACGTTCGGTTGAGAGAGGATATTAATGGGTAAAAAAATTTCTTGGAAGAATAAGCTCGTTTTCGGTGATTGTCAAAACATGAAGGAATTAGAGGAGCATAGTGTTCATTTGGTGGTAACTTCTCCTCCTTATTTTAATGCTCCTTTTGATTATCCGGATCTTTTTGAAAGTTATCAGAAATTTTTAGAATTGATTTGTAATTTGGCAAAAGAATTGAAACGGGTTCTTGATAATGGGCGAATAGCGGCTTTTGTAGTTGATGACACATTGATAAATAGAGTTAAATATCCTGTTGTTGCGGACATCACAAAGATACTCATGGGAGAGGGGTTCAAGTACCTGTATCAAATTGTCTGGGTTAAGCCGGAAGGATACATTCGCATAAGCAGGAGGAGCGGCGTTTTAATACAGCATCCTTATCCGATGTACTACTACCCCGACAACCTTCAAGAGTCTATCCTCATTTTTCAGAACGGTGAATTCGACTACAAATCCATTCCAAGGGGCGTGAAAACCAAATCCAGAATAGACCTCGAGGAATTTCGAGAAAACAAATGGTATTTGAGCGTGTGGAAAATAACGAATGTTCTACCAATAAAGAACAGATTGGAGAAAGGTATAGCAGCTTTTCCCGAAGAAATCCCATATCGTTTAATAAAACTATTCTCCTATAGGGATGAGGTTGTTCTGGATCCGTTTATGGGTTCGGGAACAACGTTGAAAGTTGCCTACGAACTTGGAAGAAGATGCGTGGGCTACGAGATTGATTTAGAACTATCAGGCGTAATTAAGGAAAAGTTGGGTTTTAATCAGCCCAACCTTTTCGGTCAAAAACTCTCCGATTTCTTTGAGATAATAGTAAGAGAAGACACCAAACACTTAAGGACCAACTTCAGAACACAATTAGAAAAAAGCCTATGAGATAAAGAGAAGTTGTTGGACATTTATGCCAACATTGCAGGATTATCCGATAAACCACTCCTCTGCAGATGATTGGACACCTCTAGAGTGCCTATAAAAACCAGAGGTTTAATAATAAGATAATCAGGCAGAGGTTCGATAATGAGCACGTCAAATCAGAAATAAACTTCCTACCAATCCGATGCTCTACACTGAAATCTATCACAGGTAGATAAAGTTGGAGAACTTAGCTTGGGGGCTTAACTATTATAATAAGATTTAAAGAAAACAGGGTGTTGAAATGCACTCATCTGCTTCTGCTTTAAAGAGGATTTAATTGCTCATTAAGGGTAAGGAAACTTTCACAAAGCTTTCAAGGGATTTCGCAAAGGAAGTTCAGAAGAGGGAAAGCGTCACTATACGACCTAAAGAAGAATTGGAGAGAGCCAAAGCCAGGCTCACAATCGAAAATTATCTCGGCACTACTACTTTTTCACCTATGATGAGATAGAAATTACATGGAAACCCCAGTCTATCTTATAGAAGGAAAACATACTAGAGCTGCTAGACTTCCCTCTCTTGGGAATATAAGGATGGGCTTCTGCGAATGATGCTTTACACAAATTTAAAGGATGTAATAATTAACGGAAAAAGGTACAACCATACACCAATTCTAAAACTCACAACAGAAGAGAGCTTCAATACCGAATCGCTAAGCAAAAAGCAGAGTGAAACATTAAAAACACTAATGGAAGAGGCAAACGCCAACGGATTCCGACTTTTAATAAATAATTACGACTTTTCAACGAACCCAAACTCATAAAAGTTTAAATCTGCGTAAATAAATAAAGCTAGTCTCAATAAGTTTATTTAACTGGAAAATTTCTAAACCATAAAATTTTGGGAAAGTGAGATTATGGCTAAAAAAAGTGATGGTGATAGATATAGGGTTGATGTTATTCACGCTAGAAGCTTGGAGGGTAATCCCATCAACAGCCCTGTGGATCGCGACCTGTATATTTATCTTCCGCCCGATTACTTCGAATCTAGGAATAAGAGGTATCCTGTGATTTACTTTTTGCAGGGGTATACTGGAAATAATAAGCGCTGGACTGTGACTTCGCGTCTGGAGGATAATATGCTTATTCCTGTAGCCTTTATTCCAAAGGAGGTTCTTGCGGAAATGGATTTGAGTCGACTGCCTTCTTTTGAAAAATTTGATCAGCTGATAAGCAGCGGAGAATTGGATCCATTTATTTTTGTGCAACCGGATGGTAGTCTGCATCTACCAAACAAGGATGGTCTTAAAAACCCCACTGGGCAGCTGGAAACTAAGGGAAGCTACTATCTTAATTCTCCTTACACCGGTAACTTTGAGGACTACGTGGTTAAGGATGTTATAGAGTATGTGGATGCGAATTATCGCACTATACCAGATAAACAGCACAGAGGCTTGATTGGAGGTTCGATGGGCGGATATGGAGCTATGGTAATGGCTATTCATCACCCGGAGAAATTTGTGGTTTCGGTTGTGTTAAGTCCTGCGAATTTAACCGCTGACTTGCTCAATATGAAAGTGGTTATTCCAATCCATGAGAGACTGTTTGGAAGGGAGAGAGCTGCAGAGTATGGTGCCTTGTTGTGGAGCGATATTCTGCACACCGCAGACCTAGTATGCTCCAAGAATAGACCACTCATGCCAACTATTAAACGAGATAAGAAAGGAGAAATCATCGGCTGGGACGAAGAGGCCTATAACAATCTGTATAAAAATAATCTCAATTATATGATTAAGCAAAATCCAAATGCTCTAAAACAGGTAAAATTAATGCTTAAAACCGCGGCTAATGATGAATTCATGATAGCAGGGGTAACCGAGGAAATCCATAAAACTTTAACAGAGCTGGGAATCAAGCACGAATACGAAATATATTCTGATCCCAAAGCCGCTCTGTCGCCACACATTATTGGAATCTCTTACAACGTTATTCCGGGAATAAAGTTCTGCTTGCAGCAATTCCCTAAGAAAAGATAGGTATAAAAATTAGCATCTTACCATCTTGGTTTCGCACTTGGGGCATTTAACATCTTTACACGATTCGCCCTTTTTTAGTGGCACCACTTCTCCACAGCACAGGCACATGGCGAGACCGCCCGGACCGACAGCGTAAACGGGACCCCTTGGACAGATGAGATCTTTTCCCCTAACTTTACTACTCATAAACCTACCTCCTTAAAATAAATTAGTTTAATAATCATCAATTAACTCAATCATTCAGCAGAGTTGACTTGTATCTTTTGCTGTGAATAATAAAAAGTGGCCCAAAATAAATATTACCTCTTTCCCTCTGCTTTTTATTGAATTAATAGTAGTTTAACTGTGAAAATTAATAAATCAAATTATGGTTTATGAACACATGGTTTATGAATCTTCTTAATGAGATCCCTTGTTTCATAATTTATCTTTTTTGACCGTATACGGGAAGTATA
>NZ_JBRAKS010000251.1:0-5671 GCF_052745115.1 Candidatus Jordarchaeum sp. | reverse complement strand
TTTTTTAATAATCTGATATTGGAGCCGTAACCACATCCTATTTCTAGAACCCTTTTTTTAGATGAACCTAATTTTTCTAAAAAAGTATTTATTATTTTATCTCTTTCCATAATCAACCATTTTTCTGCCTTAGACACCGAATAGGTTTTCCAATGGTTATCCCATTCTGTCATATCACCACCTTTATTAGGTAAATCATGCACTTATTTGTTTTATTATTTAAACTTCCAAAAAATAAAAATACTCAAAGCTGATAAAAGGAAGAAACATAAAATAACTACTATCTCATCGCATTAAAATATTTATACCATATTTGGCGGAGAATCTTATGGAAAACAAGTACTATTACTTGTTGTCATTTCTGGTGCCACTATTGATTAGGTCGATTCCCGAGATTGTTTCTTTTCCTTGGCCTTTAGGTTACGATACTGTTACTTGGTATGCGCCCGTTACTAGTTATTGTCAAATCTACGGACCGCTTTATAGTTTAACTGTTCTTACAAATTGGTGCATGGCACCTCTTCTCTATATATCTATGGGTTTTTTGGGTTATATCTCTAATGTGGATCCAATTTTAATAACTAAATTTTTTGGCCCCTTTCTCAGTGGATGTTTGGGTTTTTCAGTATTCTTTTTTTCGCGCAGTTATTTGGGTTGGGATAATAAAAAGAGTTTGGTATGTGCTTTAATTTGCACATCTTATTTTGTTACTCTCAGATTAACTTGGGATTCTTATAGAAATGTTTTGGGTCTTGTATTTTTTATTCTTGCCATGGCTCAAATATCGAATTTAGAAAAAAGGTCGAATATGCTTTTCCTTTTTATTTTTTCCTTTCTATGTGCTATTTCTCATGAGCTTGTAACCGTAATTCTACTAATTACTTTAATTTACATGGTTTTATTAGAGTTCTATAAAAAACGAGAGGGAATTAATCTCCAAAAGTGGAAGTTGGCTGGACTTATTTTTTCTTTTTTATCGCCATCAATGTTATTTATATTCTATTATACAAACTGGTTGGGTGAAGGTATACCCTATTTCTATGATCCTTTTACAGAATATTCTTTTGGCGGTGTTCTGGTGGATTACATCTCGTTAAGAGTGGGGGTTTACCTGTATCCTACTGTTGATGTTTTAAACGCTCATATTCTTCAGCTTTTTGTTATTGGTTTTGCCCCCATTCTTCCTTTGGCTGTGCTAGGCTATTTTAAAAGTGAGGCCTTAGATGTTACTACCTTGTTTCTTTTAGTAGCTTCATTTATGCCTCTAGCATTGCCCCACTCTGCATTACCTCTATGGTCGAGGTGGATGTTCATGCTTACCATACCGTTCACGATTTACGCTACCAATTTTCTTTTTCCCGACGAAACAAATACCATATTTGTGCACAGACTAAGAATTTCTAGGTTTATCCGAACCAGATTTTTAATTATTTTTATACCTTTAATGATTCTACTATCCTTTACCTATATGGTTATGCCCCCTGAGGCACCCTTTCCCTATTTTAATAATATCGATACTGCGCGGTATCTTACTCCAAGCATGCAGCGTAATACTGTTCCTGTCTCTATGTCTCAGGATATAGTTTTTGCTTTGAGCTTGCTGGGATTTAATATGTCTTTGGACTCTTGTATTATTGCTCATGAGAGTTTGGCTGGTTGGGCTCAGTTGGCTTTTCCCTTTAAACAGGTTTTTGTTTACTCTTCTATGGATGTGGATCTTCAATCAGCATTGTTTTGGGCCCAAATTTTTGACGAAATCTATGTACTAACACTAATCCCTTACGATTACACTATTAAACAAAGTGGATTTAACCTAGTTTTCCAGTTGGGTTTAATTAGAGTTTATGTAAAATAAACTATGTGCTTCGCAATTTTTATATGCTGCCTGTTGAAATATTATGAGTCCACCGCCTAATTCTTTCTGTGTGTGGGTGGTTGAAGGAGTTTATGAAGTTATTATTTTTTTACATTCTAAAACTTCGCCTCTGTTAAAATACGGACCTTTAAAATATTTTAGGAGAAGAAGATACTAAAACCGAACCAAACTATGGAGTCCCCCTCTTAAAATATTATATGTGCCTTGGAATTTATGATAAACCTTTCCAAAGATTTAAATTAGTCTTGTATTAGAAATATTTTTTAAATGCAATCTTTTTTAAAGGGAACACTTCAAAAGAGAGGTAAACCAAGAAAATAGAACATAGAGTGCTGATTCATGGAAAAAATTAGGGGTAAAAAGGAGCAGCGTGAACTTTCCATAGTTATTCCAACTTATAATGAGGTTGAAAACATAGAGTCTTTAATTTTGAGTATTGAAAGGGTTTTTGAAGATAATAGCATAAATGGGGAGATAATTGTAGTTGATGATAATAGTCCTGATGGAACCGCAGATGTTGTTAAAAAATATACGGAAAGGTTTGATAATATTCGGATATTAGAAAGGAAGGAGAAGAAAGGTCTAGGCTACTCCTATAAGGATGGATTTCAGGCGATCAGTGGAAGCGTGGTTATGGAGATGGATGCTGACTTTTCTCACAATCCGTTGGACATATGTCGTATACTCCGAAAGTGTGGTGATGGTTTTGATGTGGTTATTGGCTCTCGCTATGTGAAAGGTGGTGGGATTATCGGCTGGGGCTTTATTAGAAGAGTATTTAGCTTTGTTGCAAACACGCTAGTTGATATGCTATTTAGACTTGGAGTGAAAGATAATACATCGGGTTTTCGAGCCTATAAGAGAGAAGCTTTGGAAGCAATTCTTCCAAACGTTAAATGTAATAGTTACGATTTTCAAGTAGAGATGCTCATAAGAGCTAAAGAACAGGGGCTTACTCTAAAGGAAGTACCTATTATTTTCAGAGAGAGGGTGCGAGGGAAATCCAAGCTTGGAAAAGGGGAATGCTCATCATTTATAAAAATGCTTCTAAGAGAAACCATGCTCAAAAACAGAAATTTTTTCTAAAACCCTAATTCACCATCTTTGAGGACGTAAAGCAACCATCCATTCGCAAAATCGATTTAATTGAAAAAATCCCGGGGAGTCGATTCTTGGCTAGAAACTTGGACATAATAAAGACATAATAAACTTTTTAAAAATCAAATATTATATTTAATAATCAATACTTCTGGAAATTATAATCTACAAAACTTACTTTGCATCACTAACAATAATGGATAATTTTTAAAGGTGGTTGACTTAAAATTGTGAGAGGACTCATAAAATGATTGCTGAGTTTGCTGAAAAGAAAAGCGTCTTCTATTTTCTGGGACTACTTGTAGCATTGGTTGGCCTCTCACTAAATGAAATACAACTCTCAGTTACACTACCCTCTCCTTCATATGTTTCTTTTTCGGGGCGGATTGCCTGGAGTTATGCCGGGTTTCCGCTTTTTCTGGTTGGCGAAATAATATTTTTCACTTCGCTAATATTTCTGATTGAAGAAAAGAAGATCCGGAATTTATGGGTAGCACAGGTCAGTAAGACGGCGCTTTTTATCGCCGCAGCCCTGATCTTGGTGCAGAGAGTGAACGGATACACTGCCCTTGACGGCCCTAGTTTTGGTCTATCTCTATATGTTGAAAGCGTTTACACGGATATAACTCAGTACATTATTTTAATCTCGGTCTTTACAACCCTCTTTATTGTGGTAGCCACGGATTTCATCCTGAGAAGAGGAGAGATTCAGAGACCTAGTGAACGGTTCTACCTAGCCTCCGGGTTCTACAACTTCACCCTCGGAACTATCATGGCTGCCTCTGTTCTACTTACGGCGTCGAATTACTCTTTCTACCCTATTCCGGGAGGCTTCTACTTCTACACGCAAAACCTGTTTTTTAAAGCCGTCGACGCCTTTGAGGTCATCGGTGTATTTACATTAGTCCTTAGTTGTGCCATTATTTCCTTTAAGAAAAATCCCCCACAAATCGGCAAACTTCAAATCGTAGGGAGCTCCATTCTTATGGTGCTCGTAGCACCTTTAACTTTCATCCCCGTCCAGATTTGGGTAGACCGGTACGTGTTTTACTCTCTGCCTTCCTCCCCCATTAACTTTGGAAATATCCATGCAAACTTTCCCTTGAACTTTAACCTCTTTACCTACATCTCTCTAATATCTTTTGTAATTGGAATGTTGGTATACCTCCATGTCTCAAAAATGAAAACGATGGTAATCCTAGGCTTTTTAGCATACTTGTACTTCTATCCTGGTTTAAGGTTTGCAATTCAGAACCTCTATAATTTCCCCACTCTTACGCCCTCTATACCAATCCCCATCTACGCCGGGCTTGCGGTTGTTCTGGTAGTAACTGCAATGCCCGTGGCATCACCATGGAAAATATCTGGCCTTTTCCGGGGCATGCTAAAACCTTCGGTGAAAACTGCTGTACTGCTAATTATCGTAGCTTCACTGTTTGTTTCGTTAATGTTTATGGGCAGTTTAGTCGCCTCAACCAAGTCTCCACTTATGTCTCACAGTAGCCTGAGCACCGACGATAAAATTGATCCCCATCTCTCATCTCTTGACCCTGTGCCACCAAGCATCCCAGTTATACTGCGCTTTGACGCCCCGATTCCAGATGGCAACATTACCAGTCTTAACTACTCTGGGTTCTTCAATATTTTTCACGTGTATGAGGAAGAGTGGGTGTCCTACTTTGCCATTTATGGAAGTATAAACACTACCAGTATAGATCTTCAGGAGACACTGAGAAACCTAGTTAACAATTATCCGGTATGCTACATACTCTACAACAGGAATACCTCAGAGCCCCCCGATATCGAAAACCACTACAGAGATTACAACTACGTGGGTGCGGACATACTTAAAAATTGGAACATAACTGGACGAGGAACAACCATAGCCATCATAGACTCGGGAATAAACGACGACTATGCAGAGATAAGGGGTAAGAATGAGGGCAGAATACTCTACCAAGTAAACTTTCTTACCGGACTGGAAGGCGCCCCCCTAATAGTTGGGGACATTACTCCTGAAGACTTCCTTTGGCACGGGCTTTGGCATGGAACTTGGACCGCGTGTATGATTGCAGGCTCTAGAGGCATAGCGCCTGAGGCAAACATAGTAGATCTTAAAGTCAAGTCGGAGAATGGAGAGTTAAACTACATGACCTACACCTACACCACTGAGGCAGTATACTGGTGCATAAGAAACAAGGATCGTTTCAACATCTCCGTGATTGTAATACCCGTTGGCTGCAGGGATCAGCTTTATGGTTCTCTTACGGAGGCGGTAGACCGCGCCTTTCTCAACGGTATAGTTGTGATAACTGGCGGAGGCGCGATGGATATAACTAAGAGCAATCTTATAGGGAGGCTGATGACTCCTGGAATAGCCGACTGGGCAATAACTGTGGGAGCAACTAACGGTTACCTTGGTAACTTCTGGTCTCCCCTAAGCCCTCTAGGTCCCTCACCCCACTGGTATTTCCCAAAACCAGAGTTGACCACAGCATACAAATATACGAGCATATCCTCTTCGGTGGTTGCGGCGGTAGCACTACTCCTCGTCCAGCAATATGACGAAATGGGGCTCCCTTCGATTATTAGGGCTGCTGTGATTCGCTGGGCGCTCCTAGCGGGAGCACAGGAATACGACCTGGGTCCTCCGGGATGGGATATTATGTACGGCTTTGGCCGGGTTAACGCCCTTGC
>NZ_JBRAKS010000250.1:0-5684 GCF_052745115.1 Candidatus Jordarchaeum sp. | reverse complement strand
AAACTCGGAAAAGAAATTTAAAGAGGGGGGTGACAAATGTCTATGATTTCTACATCTTTTATTAAAAAATTAGCCAAGAAAAATTCTAAAATATTATAAACAAGTTCTGGAGTAAAACCTTGAGCCAGAAGCCCAGATCCCAAAAGGGATAAGTAAATACGTAGACACCAATGGTAACAAATATTGCAACTATAGCTCCTGCTATTGCTTGCCCTGTTGTGTGTGCTTTTAACTTGACTCTCGACCAAATTACCAGCACTATTAAGGCAATGGAGAAAAGCGCAATTAATCCATAAACATAAACGAGGGCGGTTGAGGGGCCGGATATTCCAGCTGTGTGCACGCTAATTTTCCACTTCAAATTGATTAACGCTACAGCTAGAGTAACGAAAGCATAAGTCAGAGAAATAACGTACATAATAATGGATTTTTCACATAGAAATATTGCGGCTCCAATAAAGTAAATCAAAATGGCAAGGATAAAGAAAAATGTTCTAGATCTACGAGAAGACACCCAAATATCAACCTTACCTCTAACGAATGCAACTAGTACAGGCGAAATCGGAAGCACAACGATAAAAGCTATTCCCAGAAGAAAACACTGAAGAGGATTCAGTAGAGGCCCTGTGCCAATAGGGGACATAAAAGCAAAGATTATAACAACCATAAGGCTAATGAGCTGAGGGGTAAGAATCTTGGATATCAAGTCTGCAATACGATAAACAGTTTCTTTCCCATTTTTTCTAATATGTTTCGACTGATTCTCTTGTTCTTTCGTATGCCCTTCATCTTTCCCTTTAAAATCAGGATTCAAATCCAAGCCTCCAAAACAAATTATAAATGCTCATTTCTTGAGCGATGTGGTATAAAAAAATATTGTTAAAAATGGAAAAAAACTTAATATTTACCTAAATTAGGGAGTTCGTCTAGGACTACTGACGTAACTTCCTTATGCAGATTTCACTGCATTTCATTTTCCAAGGATCACTTCAGTGGCCTTTACTATTGCCTGCACTTTGTCTCCTACCTTTAACTTTAGTTCTTCGGCCGCTTCCTTGGTTATGACCGCTGTGAGCACTATTGGTGCATCAATCTTTACCTTAACCTTAGCAGTAACAACTCCCTTTTCGATTTCGGTAACGCTACCTTTAATTTGGTTTCTGGCACTTAACTTCAATCTTGATCTCCTCCCGTTATACTAAATATTTTCTGGTTTGTCCACCATTATCTCTGTGGACTTGATAAATATGTTGATTAGATCACCATTATCTATTTTGAGGTCTTCAACTGATTTCGTGGTAATTATGGACGTTAAAGTAAACGGTTTTTTCAACTCTATTTGGATAAAGGCTGCCAAGTCACCAATTTCCACATTTACTATTTGACCGCTTAATCTATTTTTATCCGGAATGGAGAACCCGCAGGCCTCCCAGAGTTCAGAATTCTCAAGCGCCAGCCGTATAAAGTTTTCAAAGCGGTTGTATTTTCTCATAAGATACTTCCCCAGGGGGGTAAGCCTCATGCCGCCTCCACCATCCTTTCCTCCCTTAAAAGTTTCAACAATGGGGCCGCCTAGTTTTTTCTCAATTTTTTTCAAGTAACCCCAAGCGTATCTATAAGATATGTTCAGATTTTTTATGGCTTTGGTGAGAGAACCCTCCTTCTCAATATTTTCCAAAAGTTTAGCTCCCCCTCTGCCCAGAAGAGATTCGCCCTCAAATTCTAACCAGATTTTAGTCTTGGGAACCACTTCCAATTACATCACCAAACTCGAACCGTCAAGGATTCTTAATATTCCCCATCATCGATTAAAAGCCTTCAATTTTTTTAGTTTTACGAAAAAAATTATTCAGTCTGGTATCTTGATTTTCTATCAATTAGCTTGTCTCCAGTCTTTGTATTTTTAATCTGAATAACCCTGTGTAGGGGAATTATAGCCTCATCACCCATATAAGAATATGTGAAGAAGCCCCCACTTATTTCACTGATACTAGTATAGGGAATTTCCTTAAGATTTCCTTCATCGGTTCTGTGGATGAAAATTACCGAATACGATTCTGGATCATGTCTTTTGTCCCAGCGAATCTCATTAAGTAGATCTCTTACGGTAACCCTTCGACCTTCACGACAATCTCTGCAAAGAAGTAGACTTCTACCCTTGTATTTCACTTCTTCCACATCTATGGTGCTGCCACACTTTTCACATTGAATCTTCAAATCAGCCACTTGAACTATTTTAGGAAAGAAAAACACTTTTTATATAATAAACTTTAGCCAAAATTGAAAACCTCGCAGTTTAATAGTTATAGTTATTTCTAATTTTGGATGAAAACCAGACTATTGGTTTCCCCAATTTAATTTATTCAAATCTTTTTCTAATTTCGCCGGGAAGGTATAATAAGAGCGTAAAACCAATAAATGCGGGGAGTACTTGGCAGATTTGGATAAGTATAGTGCTTGTGGTTAAGGAGGCTAGGGTGTATAAAACGTTCAAGTTTAGAGTGGGCGGTATGAAGGGGATTACTATATTATATAATGCGTAGGCCACTGTGAAGATATAAGCCCACTTTTTTAGCTTGTAAAATCCGATGCTCGATACAAACAGACCAGCACCTAAGAAGAATAGGAGTATCATGGTTGCGAGTGCCTGAGTGGTTTTGGGTAACTGTGTTAAATAAGATAAAATCCACAAGTTGAGAACACTGGGTGAAAAGGCATAGTATAGAAAAAAGTATGTCTGAAGACTTTTTTCCGTCCAACTGAGCATTGGCATAAGATAGGAGAGATAGCTACCCAGTATAGTTATAAAAGACATCAAAAATAGAAAAATTGAAATTATTAAGGAACCCAAAGGTTTTGTACTCATAAATAAAACCTCTTTTCCAGATATCCGATTCTAATTTTCCATCAATCTTATCAAGGCTTCCAAGTTTAAAAATCGAGAGTACCTTAATTTGTTCATTTTTTACATCATTTAATAAAAATATTGTGGAGGAAACTGTTTCCTAGGTTTTCTGTGTTTGGGAAGGTATTTATGTTTGTGATTATATAAAAAATGATTAACGTTTAGTTTGTAGAAGAGGGTGCTGTGATGACTTTAGAGGAGCTAGATTATGGTGAAGTTATTTCCATCGTAAACGGGAACTTGGCGAGCGCCAATCGATTATATGAGGAAGGAAAAATTAATTGGGTTGAAAGAGACATACTAATCTCTGCCTGCGGTCTTGCAAGAAAAGATAAGAATGCTGAAGAAAAACTATACAAACTTTTTCAAGAATATCTTGAAGGGGAAGGGTTTGAACAAATGAAGCAATTCGTAGCAGACAAAAGCAGAGTCACATGGCTAATCTTTGTCAAATCCTATAAGGTTCCCAAAGATGTACCACCAATAGAGGAAAAAAGGTTTGATTTAGAAGAACATCGGAAGAAAATTGTAATCATCAGAAACTCTCTCATTGAAGTCTTTGAGAAAAAATAGAATCACAAAATTTGAGGGATAGGATATGGAATGCGGGGAGATAGTAGAGAAAGCAAAACAAGCTCAAGAAAAAGGAGAAATAAAAGAGGCAATCGAACTCTACAAACAGGCATCTGAATGCCTTGAAAAGGCCGGAGAAAGCAAACAATTATCCAAAACGTTCCAAATTTTAGGAGAACTCTACATCCAGAAAGAGGATTACTTCAGTGCGGCCAGCGCTTTTAAGGACGCGATATTACGCTACTTATTTTCAGGTAACATTGAGGCGGCAAAAGAGGTTTCCCAAAATGTCACAGAGGAGGAAGTAAGAACTCATCAAACATTTCAGTTTGCACTCAACATTCTGGAAGAGAGATTAACAGCGCCAGCTGCTGGGGATGAAGAATTTACATTTGAGGAGCCCCTAACTGAAGCAGAAATGAAATCTGCCCTGGAGAAAAATCGATGAGAAAATTGAGATTTTACCGGCGGATGATGCAATCTATGAGATTCTGGGAGGCAAAACTGAAAATTTTATTCCCTCAGTAGAAGTAGTTCATCTATCAGGTAAACCAACAGAAAGACAGTTATCAAAATTGCTCAGAACTGTTCTGGAGAAAAAAAGGGTGAGATTAAAATCCGAAATTATTTCCACAGTTACCGCCAAAAGAGGGGGAAAAGATTTTGAACTCAGCTTCAAAACTTCCATTGAAAGAGAGAATTCAGAGTTTTTAGCCGAAGTATATTTTGAAAATACTTACGAAACGGATTTAAAAGACACTATTCTCACATGTTACGTCCCAGCCTCCTACAGTATTGAGAAGATTGATTCTCAAATTAGACCAAAAAAGGAGCCTAGCCTTGAAGGAATGGATGTATCATTTGACTTGAAAAAGTTATCTCCAAAAGAAAAGATTTACTTTAATTTTACATTGAAAAGAAACATTTCCCGAACAGTGATAATAAGTCAGGGAAAGGAAATTCTGATTGTTAGAACCTATTTTCCAATTATTCCTGAAACAACCAAACGTTACAAATCGAACCTAATCTTTTTCAACAGCACGGGAAAACGGATGGAAAATGTTATACTAGAGGATGTAATTCCCTTAGAGTTTTCAGTTGTGGAATTCTCCGCAAAGAATTTGCATCCATACGCAAGAGAAGGAGAAGACACCATTCTAAAATGGGTAACATCTAAATTTGAGAAAGATGATAAATGGGAAATCACCTATATTCTAGAGCCCAGAAAAATCACCAGAATAATTGAAAAACAGCTCCAGCTGAAGGATGGGCGAAACATAGGTAGATTAACAAAAATTATAGAGCCACAGGATGAAAAAGGACAGTTCATTGTGAACATAGAATTCCAAAATACGACACATTCTGATCTTGAAGATGTGAAAATAGAAGACAAGATTTTTCCAAGTCAGAAGCTTGCCGGAGCAACCATTGAACCGGAGATATCAACAAAGGAAAATATGAGTCATATAATATGGAATTTCACTAAAATCTTAGAGAATCAATCAATAGAAATTTATTATCTAATCGAGGGGAAAAAAGAACTGTATAAAGAAATTCCAGAAATCGAAATAAAAGATTATAAGAGCTATGGCGTTAGACGAGTGTCTACCGAACAATATTAGGGAATTTTAAGAGCCAGAAAAACTAATGAAGTTTAAAAAACAAGCCACTTAACACTCTAGAATATTTTTGTTATAAATCGAAATAGAAACCGCATCATACTTTACTAACTTCTATATCTTTAACTTCTCACAAAATCATTACCTTTCCAAATACTTAGTCAACTATTTGAATTTAAAAATAAAAAATTAAAAAATCCCGCCCACCACTGAAGTAAGCCATTAAATTGAAAAAATATGAAAAAGAAAAAATTGAAGAAAGGTATTAAATTTTAACTGATTCGGGTATTAGATATTTATGACCAAGTTTAGCTGAATTTTTTTCTCTTCTTTAATTACTTTATCTTTTTCTTTTCCTTTTTCATTTGCAAAATCATTTTTTGAATTTTTTCAACGCGCTTCTCAGAATCCCTTCCAAGCTGGTCAAAAAGTGCCGCTACTTTTAAAGCGTTTTTCTTCTTCGCTGCATCTTCCATTTTCGCATAAGTAGCTACTGCTTTTTTCTCCATGGAAAGTGCAGAGGCTAATGGGTCCGATTTTTTACTTGACATAACTCTCACCCCTAATGTGTATAAATATTTCAATAA
>NZ_JBRAKS010000249.1:0-5694 GCF_052745115.1 Candidatus Jordarchaeum sp. | reverse complement strand
CATTTTAATGGTAGCGAAAAGATTTAAAGCGGTTTTTGGGATTTGTTCTTTATTACAGTTTTATAACTTTCATTGCTGGTCTAGGAAAATGAGTAGTACGGTTAAAAATTATCAGGGATCCGATGACTATATTGCGTCGGAGGAACTGGCAAATATCGTTAACGCGTCCATCGCACTGGGGCGACCCTTACTGGTTCGCGGCGAGCCGGGGACGGGTAAAACACTTTTGGCAATGAGCATCGCAAAGAGTTTGAATAAAAGGCTGATTGTCTGGAACATCAAGTCTACGAGCAAGGCGAAAGATGGGCTTTATGTATACGACACGGTTCAACGATTGAACGACAGTCGCTTTGGAGACAAGGATGTCTCAAATATCGAAAGCTACATCAAATTGGGAGAATTGGGGCAAGCATTTGATTCTGAAGAGCAGGTGGTGCTGCTTATTGATGAAATCGATAAGGCGGATATTGAGTTTCCTAATGATCTCTTGAATGAGCTGGATGAGATGTCGTTTAGGATCATTGAGACGGGTAGGGAGATTAAGGCGAAGACCCGGCCCATTGTGATTATTACCAGTAATAATGAGAAGGAGTTGCCGGATGCGTTTCTGCGGCGGTGTGTTTTTCACTACATTGAATTTCCAGACAGGGAGTTAATGCGGGAGATTGTTAATGTTCACCACCCTAACCTGGAAGAGAAATTTATTAATCAGGTTTTGGATAAGTTCTATGAGCTGCGTTCCATTAATACTTTGAAGAAGAAGCCTTCGACGAGTGAGTTGATTGATTGGATTGGGGTGCTTCTGCGTTTCGGAATTTCAGAGGAGAGGCTAGCTGAGGATATTCCTTTTGTAGGCTCGCTTATTAAGAAGGAGCAGGATGTTATGGAGGTTATCCGCCATCAGCGGCAGAAGGATTATCAGAATAATGAGTCTAAAGGGCCTCATAGGAGATATTACTAGTTGCTTATCGATTTCTTTTTTCTTTTGAGGGAGAATAAGGTTCCGGTTACCATTACGGAGTGGCTTACCTACATGGAGGCCTTATCTAAAGGTCTTCACAACTGTAATTTTTATGATTTCTACTTTTTGACTCGAGCTCTGCTGGTGAAGAATGAGTGTTATTTTGATGCTTTTGATCAGTGTTTTGCCCACTTTTTCAAGGACGTGGAATTGAGTTTAACTATTGATGAGAAGTTCTTGAAGTGGTTGATGAATCCGCTTAATCGGAAGTATCTTTTGCCGGAGGAGTTAGAGTTTCTGGAGCATTTGGATTTAGAGGAGCTTCGCAAGCTGCTTGAGGAGCGGCTCCGGGAGCAGACTGAGCGGCATGATGGTGGAGACCGGTGGATTGGTACCGGTGGGACTTCGCCTTTTGGGATTCATGGTGCGCATCCCACGGGGATTAGTTTTGGTGACCGGAGAATGGGGGGCATGGCTATGAAATATGCTCTGGAGCGGCGGTATCAGAACTATCGGCACGATTTGACCCTGGATATTCGCCAGATTCAGATGGCTCTCAAGAAGCTACGATTGCTTAAGCGAGTTGGGGTGCCTGAGGAACTGGACCTGGAAACCACCATTGATGAAACCTGTAAGAATGCGGGGGAGCTGGAACTCATATTTCGACCGGAGAGAAAGAATCGCATTAAAGTACTTCTTTTGATGGACGCCGGGGGCTCTATGGAGCCCTATGCCCACCTCGTAAACCAGCTTTTCTCCGCCGCCCACTCGCTAAAATTTTTTAAGGACTTTCAGTACTTTTACTTCCACAATTGTATCTATCAGTTCGTTTACAAGAACATGGTGAGGGCGGAGTCCACCAAGTTTCCCACGGGGGATTTGATGAGGAAGCTGGATAAGGATTACAAGCTCATCATAGTGGGGGACGCACACATGCATCCTGCTGAGCTGACAGAACCGGGGGGCGCAATTTATTATTATTCTGACCCCGATGGTACGCCGGGTATTGTCTGGCTTAAGCGTTTGCGGGATCATTTTCGAAAATCGGTTTGGCTTAATCCCACGAGTTATTCTGGCTGGACTATTAGTGAGGTCTCCAAAATCTTTCCCATGTTTCGGTTAACAATTAATGGGATCGAAGAAGCAGTCAAAGCCTTATTATAATATTTAATGAGACTATCCAACTATTAGATTACTAAATTTTCAAATATCCTGTAGAGAATCAATTTCTCAGAGGTTTACTAAAATATAATATCTTCAGTTTTTGGGAGAATTAGAAATGGATTGTCCTAGTTGTGGAGCTTACTGTTGTAAAAATCTAGTAAAGGAGAGGGGAGGTCTGGAATTTGGTTTATTTCTTTTGGTCCGTGAAAAAAGAAGTTAACGGAATTAGCAACTAAAAAAGAACTAGGGGTAGAAATTCAACCTTTACATTATTTGGAAACAAGTTGGAATGAACAAAAAATTCTTACCTATCAGATGGTGAATAAAGATTGTGAATTCTTAGACGGGAAAACAAATAGATGCACAATTTACAATAGCAGACCCTTGGTATGTCGAAGCTATCCTATTCAGTGCAAACTTCCACAAACCAACATGGAAATAGATCTGGATTGCAAAAACACTTCATCCATCTTATCTTTATTGAATAAGTTAGGTGTTGAAACTATAAGTGGCAAGGAAGAAGCGGAGCATAAGAACAGGATACTATTCCGATCTCTGAATTTGGAGAAGGAATATCTGGCCTACATGGAATTAAGGAGCGCATGGCTTGAAATACTAAGTGAATATGGTAAAATGAGAAAGGCTACAGTATATGTTTATGATCATGTTCATCAGGAGTTGTTTCCTTATATTAAATGCCTTAACGGAGAATGGTTGTATAGAAAAATAGCCCTTACGGAAGAATAATATTTTGTGATAGGATCAAAAGATAATTTGAGTGAAAAAGAGATTTAACCAACAATAAAAAATGTAGGAAGAGTGTGATAATCAACTGGAACCCTTGCGTTTAAATCTGCTTCTGAAGCCACTAGACCTTACCGATTTTACCGCAATCTCTTTTTCGAGGATCATTTCTTCGTAATTTTCTTCCAATCGGGTGACTTGACGATGTGAAGCAAAGGGGGCACATTCCCGTCCTCCAGTGACATAGAACTTGGAGAAGAATTCCACCCAATGCAATCGCAGGCTATTCAGGAAGCTAACCAATCCTTCCAATAGCATTATGAATATTGTTCCAACAGCTGCCCACAGCAGTGACTCCGCAAAAACTTCAATCCTCGGGATTGAACCTCCGGGAAATGTATACTCGATAACCTGGTAAACGTTGGCTAGGGCTGGCGGTCCCGGTAATTCTAAGAAGATTTCTGAGAGAACCAAGTGTACTGCTGCAAGTGCGAATATTCGGGCAAACGAAACCGAGTGAGATAGCAAGGATATCAGGTAGTCAAGACCCTCTGAGAATCCTTCTGATTTTTCATGTGAAACCCCTATCGTACCTACTAGGGAAACTATCGCAGGACTAATAACACTTGTATAAAATATTAGGTTAGCTGGCGGCAGGTGAAAAACCGGCCAGTTTGATTTTGTAGAATAAATTAAGATGGTCTGTATATTGGCTAACAATTCGTGGAGGAGATGTTCGCCTTGAATATAGTTTATCTGAGCTATCAGTTCCAGTGTGTGCCACCATCCAGTGTCGATGAAGTAGCCTCCAAGCGTTAATGGTTCAAGTACTTTTAAGGGCTTTATTGTAATATACCACATGGATGTGATATTGCTATTTTGAAGTATTGTTAGATAATCAAACAGGGTTAATGATCCCGGTGATTGAAATAGTGTTGCCAAAACTGTAAAGTTTATACCTCCAGTTGGCGAGAACCAGTTCATGAACATTACGCCGAATTCTTCGCTGAAGATTATTAGAAATGCTCCAATGTAGAGCCAAAGTAGGCACAGTGGTTGGAAGAATGCCATCTTCCTTTTTTTCTCTCTCCATAGGTTTCGGAATTTTAGGATAAGTCCCAATGAGATTTCTACTACACCGATAATTATCGCCAATCTCAAGAACTTGAAGTTGGCTGATGCTGCCATTGAGGGATCCGCGGGGAAGGGATTGTACCACAAGGGATCTATTACGTGGTGCGACCCGAACACCGACCCGAAGAGAAAGCCGAAAATTACCGCGGAAATACCACAGATAAAAAGTAGACCTGCTCCGTCTAGCAGATATTTTAGCATCCCAGTGATTACTGGTTTTCTGCGTTTCCAGAGCAATACCAGGCCCGCAATAAGGGCTAGTAGTCCACCGTGAGCCACATCAGGGAACATCATTCCGAAAAACAGGGGAAAGGTGAAGACTATAAGCTTTGTAGGGTCTATTTCGGTGTACTTGGGAATTCCGAAGGATTTGACTAATCCTTCATAGACAGTTAACTTCTTTGGATTCTCCATTTTTGTCGGGAACTCTTCCTCCGGAAAGTCAGGTAGCGATACTTCTATTATGGCGGTATCGTCTGTAACCTTTTCGATTATCCTACGAACGCTCTGGACCCTCTCCAAAGGAATCCATCCCCAAACTTCCACCGTTGCTTTAGTCACGCGTAAAAATCTTTTAGCATCGATACGCTCTTTTTCGATTTCTAACTGTTCCTTTGCTACCAGTAAAGGAATGCCTAATTTTTTTGTGATTTCCATCTTTTTTTCTTCAAGCTTTTGCCTCGAAGCCTCTAGTTTTTCAATATTTTTACCGGTCCTTTGAATAATATCTTCTGTAGCTCCCTTAACTTCAAATGGTATTTTAAACCGTTCAAAGCCAAAAGCGTTAAGTATCCTTTCCACAACGCCCCTATACTGGTTTAAAACCGCAACGAAAACGGCGTCCCGCCCCTCACCAATACTTACCGCGTGTAAGACGTAGTTCCCTTCTGTGACCTCTCTTATTCTCCATCTCATCGTAGCAGTTTTAACTGTTTGAACTGTTCCTACCTCAGCATAAACGTATCTTCCAGGACCAATCTGGGAAAGTTTGATGTCTAAAGGTTTTAGTGTTTCCGCAATTTTTAGCAGTGTTCTCTGTTGGTCTAATTCCTGCTCAACTTCACTGATTTCCCGCCCTAAGGCCTCCACCTTAGGACCTGCCTCTTCTAGTGTTTTTTCAACCATCTTAAGAACAATCTTTAAATCTCTATCATCTATGGACCATTTTTTCTCCTTGGGTAGCCTCTCAATGTAAGGGATATATTGGCTGAGGTTAAGAGATTCGATGTTTCTGTTTACTTCGTTTAAGAGTTGTAATGCTGACCTCTCCTCATCAGAGAGAGAAACTACAGTGCCACCGGATTCCTCAACGTCAATCAGTTCGATTTCGCCTAATTCATGCAGACAGTTTATTAGCGGCCGTTCATAGTCCCTGTGACATATTATTTTGATTATTCCGAGCTTTGCTGGTGTTAGTTTCATAGGTGTTCCTCAACAGAAGTCATTCTAGAAAGGCGTCTAATTTAAAGCGGATTACGTTTAAATGAATTTGATATTTAAAGTTTATGTAAAACAATTTGGGGTGATGTAGATTCACCCGATTCTACCACTTATTTTGAGGCTCTAAATCGGAAAAGAAGCCATATAAACGCTCCTTTCGGAGGCGAAATCGAACAATTCTACATCATCAACAATTTGGCACCAGTATTTCTTAGGTTTATTTGGTTTTGTTTATAAAGGAGAGAACATTT
>NZ_JBRAKS010000248.1:0-5732 GCF_052745115.1 Candidatus Jordarchaeum sp. | reverse complement strand
AAGATAAGGAAAGTTTTAAATTGTTTGTAAATAAAAAAAGGTTTTATGAGTCGACCTAAGCCTATTGGATTTAGTAAAGAAAAAGCTTCTCGGGTGTTGGAAGAAAATGGTGTTGATGTTCTAATAGCTTCTAGTCCAGAGAACGTTTTTTACACTTGTGGTCTAGCAGTCAGAGCTGTGGAAAACAATCCGATTCTTTTTGCTCTCGCTAATCAGTATCCCACAATAGTGGCGGTCTATAAAGATGGTAGTGAAAGCATGGTCACTTGGGCCCTTTATAATGCAACTCTCAGCTGGGTTGAGGAGGCTCAGGGCATCATGAATCCTGAAGGGGCTATGGATGCCATCGCTTCCTTTATTAAGAAACACGGTTTCGAGAGAGGGGTAATGGGCATCGAGTCTTTAATGCCATACTACCAGTATGAAAAGTTGAAAAAAACTTTTCCGGACGCCCAGTTTAGAGTTTCCGACGATCTGTTCCTTGATATGAGGCTCAGCAAATCAGAAGAGGAAATAAGGAGAATTAAGGAATCTACCAGAATTGCAGACCGAACAATTGAAGTCTTAGTAGAAAACATTGCTGAGGGTATTAGCGATTTTGATTTCCTCAAGATAGCGAAAAAAACAATCATTGACGAAGGAGCCGCAGGAGCAGATCATGTTACTCTATCAGTTGGCAATAGTGACCCAGAAGCCCCCGGAACTGGAGTGAAAATGAAACGAGGAAACATCACCCGGTTCGACATTGGAGCAATATACAGGGGGTATAATTCGGATGTCAGTCGACACGGTTTCCTGGGAGAAGTGCCTTCAGACATTCAAGAACCCTTTGATGCTGCAGTCGAGGTGCAGAAGGCTTGTGTGAAGGCAATTAAGCCGGGTGCTCATCCTAAAAAGGTTAACCAAACAGCTCTAGAGGCATGGCAGGCGCATGGACGGAAGGATCCTGTTTTTATAACCATACACAGTGTGGGACTCCAGACAGAGGAGTTCCACTGGTTGGATGTGATGAAAGGTGCATCCGATAGAAAGTTTGTAGAGAACGCGGTTATGGACATTGAGGCCTGGAGTCTACATTCAAGCGGCATGTTGATAGGTAATGAAGATACATATCTAGTGACCAGCTCTGGCTGTGAAAGAATATCCAGATTGGACATGAAAATCTTTACTGTTCAATGATCGAAGGAAGTATCTTAATCCCACCCTTTTTATTAATAAATCTATAAAATGAAAAGTTACTTAAAAGTTAATTTCTACCTTACCGGATTTCTTAAAACGCCTAATTCGTCCAAATAAGCTTCCATAATGTCCCCCACCTTCAATAGGCGGGGCTCGGGTTTCTTATACACTCCTACTCCACTAGGTGTTCCTGTAGCAATTATGTCACCGGGTTCAAGTGTCATTACATCAGATATGAAGGAGATTATGTAGGGGATTTTGAATATCATGTTTTTTGTGGAGCTGTCCTGCATGATTTCACCGTTAATCTTCATCCACATTTTTAGATTTTGCGGGTCAGATACCTGTTCTCGTAGTGTGAGGTAGGGTCCTATGGGCGCGAAGGTGTCAAAGCTTTTACCCCTAAACCACTGGCCATCACTAAACTGGATATCCCTCGCGGATACATCGTTGAAGACCATGTATCCGGCTACATAGTCATAGGCTTTGCTCTCCGGAATTTCCCTTCCCCTCCTGCCCATTACCACCGCTAATTCAACCTCATAGTCGACCCTGTTAGAGATTTTGGGATAAATAACTGGTTCCTCGTGTCCAACTAGTGCTGTTGCCGGCTTTGAAAATAAGATTGGGCGATCTGGTGGTTTTAGGCCTGCCTCCTCGGCATGATCGTAATAGTTTAGGCCCAGACAGATTATTTTCTTTGGATTTAGTATAGGAGCCTTTAACTTAACACTTCCCATATCATACACGATTTCAGCCAGTTTTTCAGATTCGCTCTTGTACCTTTTTTTGATTGACTCGTAAATTTTTCGGGTCGCCTCTAAACCAGCTTCACCGGTATTTAGGAGACCAATCATATCACTGGGTATTTGGAATGCCAGATCCCTTTTCTCCGACTTGTAAAAATTGTAAGCTGAAACCAGGTCTATGATCTTGTCATCTTGAAAAACTATTCCGATTTGTAAGGCCCCGTTTTTAGAAAAGGTTACCAGTTTCATTATAAATTCTCAACGCTCCTTTAATGAATTGCAATTATGGGTGGAATTTTTTAGATACCAATAATTTTTCTTGCTTCAGAGGAAGTTGCTACTTCTCTGCCCATTTCTTTGCTTAGTTTCACGGTTTTCTGAACGATTTCCACATTACTCTTCGCTGGAACGCCCTCCCTAATGAAGGGATAGTCTTCTGTTCCCACTCTTACGTGCCCACCCGCTGCTATGGCTAGTGGTACAATCACATTTTGTTCTGATCCCATGATACTCACAGCGTATACACTTCCCTCCGGCAGATATCTTATTCTATGGAAAAACTCGTTCGGTGCAGGTGGCGACCATGTGCCTCCTGGCCATCCGAAGAAAAGGGTTTGATAATAGGGTTTATCCAGCAATTTTTTCTTTATCAGATGGTTTAGGTTCCACACTGAGCCGTGGTGCCAGTTTTCGAACTCCGGTTTTATGCCCGTTTTACGGAAGATTTTGCAGTATTCTTCCAATTCTTGCCTAGAGTGTATTTGATTTACTTCCACCTCCGCAAAACATTCATCATGGTGATTCAGAATTACTGACATCATATCTGGCCGACCGTCAAAAAGTTCCTTTCTCTTTTCTATTGGCTCACTCGACATACCCAACTGAATAATAATATCACATTTTTCTCGGATTGAGTCCACAATCTCTTTAGCCTTACCCTGGGGTGTATGGACATGAGCGATGCTTGCCCCAGCCTCACAGCATTTACACGCGGTTTCAACAATTTCTTTCAGGGTTACCGGATAGTTCCTAATATCGGTATAGATCCATGAATGCGCCAGAGTAACAGTAATGATTAATTTTTCACTAGTTGAGAACGGCTTTAAATCAACCAGTCTCAGCAGATCTGTTCCAACCATTCAATAACACCACATAATATTATTTATTATAATAATTCCTTCCACATTCTTTTATTGGGCTGTCCATCCACCGTCTATTAGAATATCTCCCCCTGTGATGTAGGTTGAATCATCTGATGCTAGATAAAGTATGCCTTTCGCTATTTCCTCAGGAGTTGCCCATCTTTTAAGCACGCCGTGCTCCTCGAATTCCCTTTTTACCTCTTCTTCACTTACTCCCCTGCGCGCCGCTTCTGTTTTGACGTCTCCTCTGAGCATCGGGGTGTCTACGGCTCCCGGGCTTATACTGTTTACGCGTATGTTGAAGGGTGCCAGTTCTACTCCTAAGGCTCGGGACATCGCTATTACTCCTCCCTTGGTTCCCCCGTATACAGCGTGGTTTACCTGCCCTATGTGCCCTGAAACCGAGGCTATGTTCACTATTACTCCGCCTTTCTGTTTTTTCATTATGGGAATGGTGTGTTTACAGCCGAAAAAGACACCCTTGAAATTCACACTGATAACTTTGTCTACATCTTGTTCTGTGGTTTCCTCAGCAGGCTTTACAAGAACCACGCCCGCATTGTTGACAAGTATATCTATCCTTCCGTATTTTTCCATGGTCTTTTCGACCATCTTTTTTATGTCAGTTTCTTTGGAGACATCGGTTTCGATAAATATTGTTTCTCCATCCACATCTTTTACAAGTTTAACGGTTTTATTTGCTTCTTTGACCTTTACATCGGCCAGTACGGTTTTGGCTCCTTCTTTGGCAAATAATATGGCCGTTGCTCTTCCTATTCCCGTTGCGGCACCAGTTATTATTGCGACTTTATCCTTTAATTTCAAATTAAAATCCTCCTCTCATTTTAGTCCAAATCAATTTTGAATCCAACACCTTAAAGGATTACAGCTTCACATTTTTTAATTCTGTTTTATTTTATTTTATTTTTTCAGTTTCTTTATAGCGTTTGCTGCCCATTTCGGTTCTTTGAGGAATGCTCTTCCGATGAAAACCATGTCGACCTTATTATCTTTGATTACCTTATCTGCGAATTCAGGAGTTGTTATTCCTCCTCCACCTATCACCACGATTTTTACCGTCTTTTTAATTGTCTCAGCCTGTGGTATAAAGAATCCTTCTCCAGTAAGACTTGAAGGTTGTCCTCCACACAATCCACCTGAAACATCTAGTGAATCAACCCTTACTCGTACAAGTTCTTTAGCAAAAACCTTGCTGTCTTCAATGGTTATGCCCTTTGGATTGAGATCATCAGAGCCTAAACGGTATTCTAAGGGGAAGTTCTTTCCCACAATCTCTCTTATCTTGGTTACTACCTCTAGGGGGAATCTTATTCGGTTCTCAAGTGAGCCTCCATATTTATCTTTTCTCCTATTAGTTAGGGGTGAAACAAACTGGTTCAAAAGAAAGCCGTGGGCCCCATGAATCTCTACGAGGTCAAACTCCGCGGTTACGGCTCTCTCCGCTGCCTGACCAAACTTTTCTAAGAGACCCTCTATCTGACTTTCTGTTAACTCTTTGGGAGTTTCCTTACCTCCGGTAATAGTGGAGGGCGCCACCGGAGTTTTTCCCACGATACTGGAGGATGTTGCTCCTCCGGCGTGGCTTATTTGAACCCCTATAGGTGTGCCTTTGTCGTGTACGGCTTTGGTCAGTTTTTTTAATCCGGCGATATGTTCGTTGCTGTATATTCCCAGCTGACCCTTGTTAAATTTCCCGACTGGTTCAACGTATGCGTGTCCTGTGATTATTATTCCGGTTTCTTCTGCCCGGTCAATATAATGTTTGATTAACTTATCTGTGACCAATCCTTTTTCATCAGCATAACCCATACTCATAGGAGCCATTAATATCCTGTTTCTGAGCTTTAAGGAGTTTATTTTTATTGAATCAAACAATCTTGCCAATCGAATCACCTCTCGCATTAAATATTAAAAAGTTATAAAGGGCTACTTGCACGGAATTTAAATGCTTATTTTTCCTAGCCCTTCAATTATACTGCGGGTGCCCTTAATTGAAGCCACTTCTTCCAAATCTTTGCGGGTTACTATCTTGCCTGTTTTTGCGGATAGGTAACCCATGAGCACCGTCGCCACGGAGCCCTTAGCCATTTCAGGTGTGTATTCCGGTTCCTGGTCGTTTATTATGCAGTCCACAAAGTGCTCATCCTCATATCTAAAACTAAGCGGGTAGTATCCCGGGAAGGGTTGGTGCTCTACTTCTGGACTGTACCATTGGTATCTTTTGGTCTCCATCTCTTTTAGGGTGGAGAATATTTGAACCGGATGCTCCCAGGAATGGTCTTCCAGAATGGTCCCCTCTGTTCCGTAGAGTTCTAGTCTGTTGGTGGGAGGACTTATTACTGTGAAGCTTACCACAACCTCGGCGATTGCTCCATTCTCGAATTTCAAAAACATCATAGCGTTGTCTTCGGCTTTGTTCTCCAATTTAATCACCTGTTTGGCCAACCAGCAGTAAACTAAATCCACCTCCCCGAATAACCATCTCAAAACAGAAAGGCGATGAACACCGGCATCCATGAGAACCCCTCCACCCGCTAATTCCGGGCTACCCTTCCAGTGATCGGGTTTAGATAGGTCAGGAACCTCTGAAACCGTTGTCCGAAACTTACCCATCTAGGACACTTCCAGATGGTGTTCGGTT
>NZ_JBRAKS010000247.1:0-5741 GCF_052745115.1 Candidatus Jordarchaeum sp. | reverse complement strand
CAAGATAATCCAAAATAGTTTGGATAGCCTAGACCTAGGGGTGTGTTAAAAAAGAGAGGAAGCACTCCCAGAGGTATTCTAAAAATAGTGGGAATCGCCATCCAAGCATAAGTAAAAAAGAAAGTAGCCCAGAGTAACCAGATAAGAAATGAGATTAGAAGTATTCGTTTATAGGCCTTATATACTTCCAATTCGTTTTTTAGAAACGTTTTGTTCGACCTCTCTAGATTCCTGCGGTTTTTATTCCTTATCTTATTTTTTACCTTCTTCTTTAGTTTTTTATATTTATGCTTAACCTCAAAATTTGAAGATTTCAGAATTCGGTAAAGTCTAACGGGTTGTAAAAAGTTTTAATGCAGTTCTTTTGTAAGTAATATTTAAGTTTTAATTATAATTCATTTAATTGACTTGTTTTTGAAAAAAGTATGTGTGATATTTTTCTTTTTTTGGGTTTTAATATTAATTCTTAAAATTTATGATTATTTTTAGAAAAGTTTTATAATAGTAGTGAAACCTAAATTTAGGTTAATGTGTTTTTAATAAAAACACTTTAAAAATGGGTAGGAGTAGAGTGTTTTGGTTTCTAAAGGAGAAGAGATGCTAAGAGAAGATATTAGGAAGTTTCAGGAGCAGAGACTGCGGAGACAGGTAAAATATGCTTATAATAATTCTGAGTTTTACCGGAAAAAATTCGCTGGTGCCGGATTGAAGCCTGATGATGTAAAGAGTTTGAACGATTTGACGAAGATTCCTGTTAGCTCTAAGGAGGAGGTCTTGTCTCAGTTTAGTGATGGTGATCCTTTTAGTGGTCGGCTTTGCGTTCCTGTGGATAAGTTGTGGTACATTATTTTGCCGCATGAGGCGGCGTTGTCCGGTAGTCCTTTCTACACTGCGTATACTTATAATGATCGCCGGGTTCTTCTGGATCAGTTGACGCGGTTCTTTCGAATGATTGGGGTTGGGGCAAAGGATTTGGTTATGACTTCGGGTCAGTCTTGGGAGCTTACTCCGAGGGTTCTGGAGAGTGCATTTACTGGTCAGGAGACGGTTCAGGATAGGTTAGGGTTTATTAACATGCCTTTGGAGGCTTCTCTGGTGTTCATCGATATGCCTAGAGCTATTTATCTAGGGGAACAGCTTAAGCCAAGAATTTTCTTCAGTCTGGTATCGTACTTTGATCAGGTTACTCAGGGAATAAAAGGACAAAAAAAGGTACCTAAGGATGTTTTTCAGCCGGAAATAATTGTATTAAGGGAGTTAAAAGATGACATGCAGCTTACCAGTGAAAAGGAAAAAGAGTATAAGAATGAGTGGGGTAGCGAGTTTTATAGAATGTTGGACGTACAAGATGCTGCTTTTCTCGCCATGGAATGCCCTGAACACAGTGGACTGCACGCTTGGGAGGACATGTTCATCATAGAGGCTTTGAGTAATGGAGAACCGGTCGCAGAAGGTAAGAAGGGAAAGTTGGCGATAACTAATCTCTGGTCGGAGGCCACACCGGCGATTAGGTGGCAGACAGATTATGAGGTAACGCTGGACAAAAAGCAGTGTAAGTGCGGAGGAAACCATCTGAGAATTAAGCTATGAAAATAGGTTTGGAGTGGATGTTTATGGTGGATTGGAGAAAGTATTGGAACGAGTCGATTGAGACCATGCCCAGAAAGGATCTGAGAGAACTTCAATTTAAGAGGTTAAAGAAGCAGTTAAACAACATCTATCGCAACTCCTCATACTATAAGGATGTAATGAAGGAAATGGGAATGACACTGGAAGACATAAAGTCATTGGAAGATTTTACCAAATTTCCGGTGACCTACAAGGATTCGGTGAGAGAATTGATAACTGCGGGAGACCCATTTGGCGGTCTTTTATGCATTCCGTTTGAAGAAATAGAATCTATTTATTCCACAACGGGCACCACAGGAATACCCTCAATACACGCTCAGACCAAGGAGGATCAAGAATACGGCGCAGAGCAAACCGCCAGGCTAACCTGGATGCAGGGATTCAGACCAGGTGACGTTCTCTTCTGGCCCCCAGTAAGGTGGAACGGATTCATCTTCGGAGTCACACCGGGAATAGAGAGAATAGGAGTGGTGTCCATCACAAATATACTATACCCCTTACCAAATTATGCAGACAAAATGGTTTACGCTATCAAACACCATCGCCCAGATGTAATGGCGGCACCTATAGTAATCTTTGACGGATTCCTTGAAGCTTGTAAACGATTAGGAGAAAAACCGGCTGAGGTGTGTAAAAGCTTAAAAGCTATAAGCATAGGCTACGGCGATACCCTTACTGAGAGTTATAGGCATAAATTGATTAAGGAGGCTGGTTTGGAGCCAGAGAAAATTTTTTCAGGTGGTGGTGCAGCGGATACTATGATTCACTTGGCGGAGTGCGATGTTCGTGAGGGTACACATATTTGCGAGGATCTTTATTTGGCGGAGATTTTGGATCTGGATACGAAGGAGCCTGTGGGTGAAAATGAAAGAGGAGAGTTGATTCTCTCGAATCTTTACATGAGGGGCACTCCACTTATAAGGTGGGGTAGTGAGGATATTTCCACTTTTGATATGGAGACTTGTAAGTGTGGTAGGACTCATGGTCGAGCTACTTGGATTGGTCGAACAGGGTTCCAGTTGAATGTTATGGATAAATGGATTCTTCCTCTGGATGTTGATGACCTGTTTATAGATGTGTCAGAGGCTACGGGTGCTCCTTTCACACTTTTCAGGTATAAGACGGGTGTGATGGAGAAGCTGAAGATGAAGATGGTTTACGACGGTAGCAAGGGATTAACTAAAGAGGAGTTTAAGGAGAAGGTTTCTGGAGTTATTAAGAAAAAACTGGGTGTTGAAACAGATATTGAAATAGTGGATTCCATAGACGATTTGCCTAAAATTGCTCACAAGTATAAACGGGTTGAGGATCTCACTAAAGAGAGTTAGGAGAAGCAAGCTTAACTCTTAATCTTCTATTTTTTTAACCTAAATAAGACTTTTTGGATTATCGTAACTTTTAGAGGTTGCTAGAAATCATGTTGAATAATTTGGCATGATTTTTTCAAGTTTTTATCTTAGATTGTTTTATTGGATATAATTGCTCTAAATGAAATGTTTTTAAGTACAGGGTGGTTGAATTATATTTATGCAACAACGCTAGCGGGGTTGTTTAGAGAATGTTTCGTAAGAAAGATAAGGAGAAGACGACAGCAGAGAAGATTCGAGGCGAAGTGAAAAAGCAGTCTACTAGAAATCTTATGGAGAAGATTGCTTATTGGATTCCCGGTTACCACGGTTATAAAGCGAAGGAAATCCGGAGAGAGGCTGACAAAGTTTTAAGGACTTACGTATATAAGCAGCTTAGGGATTGCAAGGGTGATCTGAATCTGGTGCAGGAGATGCTTGTGGATTACGATGTGCAGAATACTTGGGAGCAGATGGATAGATTGATGGCGCTCATTGATAGGGTTGCTGAGAGGATAAATCATGCGGATTATGGTTACAGCGGGTTTTTTGATTCAACTAAGATTAGAGAGCCGGAACTGGACCGAATGTACGAGTTTGATGCAACAATTTTAGATGATGTTGAAACATTTCAGAATGAAATAAAGGAGTTAAAAGATGAGCTTGAATCTGGTAATTTTGATAATTCTTACCAGCGCGTCTTTTCGCTGAGACGAACACTGGACGATATTGATAAAAAATTTGGAGATAGAAGAAGCTATATGCTCAAATTCTAATTAAAATATTAGAGGTGAAATATTTTTGCCCGAACTAATAGAATGGAGTGGAGCCGGCCCCCAAGATATTGTTTGGCGATATCCGGACAATAGACTAACCTGGGGAGCAACACTTATCGTAGCTGAGAACCAAGTAGCGGTATTCTTCAGAGATGGAAAAGCCTACGACGTTTTTGGACCCGGAAGACATGTGCTAAGCACTCAGAACTTACCCCTATTCTCAAAAGTTTATTCAACACTGAGAGGATTCAAGAAATCCGAGTTCACATCGGATGTGATATATGTTTCCACTTCGCAGTTTCAGGGAAAATTCGGTGGAAGAGGACAAACCCAGGAACTGGCGCCACTAATGTTCCACGGCTCATACTGGTTCAAGGTGGAAGAACCTAAACTATTTGTGGTCGAGGTTGTAGGGAATTCTAAAGCGTACACTACAGACGCGGTTAGCGACTTTATCCGAGGCTTCATTGTAGAAAGACTCATAGACACCTTAGCAGGTTTCACCATGAGAGAGGTCTTCACCCAACTCGATGAAAGCAGCATGAAAGTAAAAACCAAAATAAAAGAACAGTTCGGAAGAATAGGAATCGACCTCATAGACCTCAAGTTTGAAGGAATGGATACCACTGAAGAATACAGAGAAAGACTATTCTGGCTACAAACAGCCCAGGTTCACGGGGAGCGTCTAGCCACCCTAGAAACAACAAAGTCCGCAGCTGAATCCCTCGGAAAAGGAGGAGGCGCCGCAGCAGCGGGAACTGGCATGGTTATACTTCCACAAATGCTACAGCAACCGACTGGCCCTCAATTGGCTGTAGCAACCTGCCCCAAGTGTGGGTCGCAGATTCCTGCCAATGCTCGTTTCTGCAATAATTGTGGGGTTCAGCTGGGAGCAGGAAAAACCTGTCCAAAGTGTAATACTAATGTTCCTCCGGGAAGTCGCTTTTGTCCAAATTGTGGATCAAAAGTTTGAAACACAACCTCTCCTTCTTTTTTGTAACCTATAACTTACTTATTTGTGATTTTAAAATCCTAAAGTTAGCTGTTTTTGGTCTGTAGATTATTTTTTTGGGGGGGTTAAAAAAGAAAAGAGGGATTTAATTTGTCCATTTTTTACTTGGTTTAAATTAGTAGTAGTATTAATTGTTGGGTTGCTGAGCTGAATTCAATCAGGAAGTACTGGAGCAGTAATAATCCGGCAACTAACATTAGTAGGAGACCGTTTGCTAGGTAGTACTGTTGGGACCGTTTAGAGTCGAGGGTTTTTTTCATCTCGTATTTTTGCACCTTGCTCTTCTTATTCTTCTGTTCTTTTGGCATTGCTATCGCCCACCAGAAATGAACCAGCGCTGTTCCTTGGAGTCTCCTAAAGAGTTCTTTTGCGGTCATTTCAGCGATATAGAAATCGGCCATTTGATACCCAGCTTCTAGGGATCCTCTTTTACTGGTCAGTTCCTCTACTTTGATGGGTGGGAAATAGTCCAAGAATAGATGCGAAGCAGCTCCCAGTACAAAAGAAGCCATTCCAATTAATAGAACACTGTTAACCCTGGGATTATAAAATATTGCCTGGTATGGGTTGCCTATTTGAATCGAGGTAAATATCATAACTATCGCTGCAAAAATGGTGGGTAATATGAATGAGTGTGTAAGCCAGTCTCGATGCTGCATCCACATGATCGCTTTGTCGTAATCAGCAATCTCAGCACCCGTAAGCACTAGTAGTAATGCTATGGCTAGATATATTATGTCTGCTGAGGATAGTGTACGATTTAAAATAATTACTGGAATATCTGTTATGCCAAATAAACTTGCGGGCACATAATAACTGGTGCTAAGAAGCCAGTAGTAGAATATAGTTGAGAAAGCAGCGTAAATAATTATGCCTGCGGCCAGATGATATTTTCTTGGTGCCATCTTATTTCCTTCCAAATTTTTTCAAATATTTTTATTTAAATAATAGGGATACTATATTCTGAATATATAAAAA
>NZ_JBRAKS010000246.1:0-5754 GCF_052745115.1 Candidatus Jordarchaeum sp. | reverse complement strand
GTGGTTTTTTGTTTGTTTTTTACGATTTTTGGTTTTGTCGTGGTTTTGTTTTCTGGTTTTGAATTTTTGTTCAAGGTGAGGTTTTTGGATGGAGGTTGGTGTTGTGGGTTTTTTAGAGGTTTTTCTGGGAGGATGGGAGTTTTAAAAAGAGTTGGTGATTGTGTGGGAGTGTTGTGTTTATTGGTAGAGTTGTTAGAAGGAGTTGAGTGGGCCCGCAGGGATTCGAACCCTGGACCAACAGGTGTCTCAGTGGACCTTATGAGCTTCGACATTTTTTGGGATTCTGTCGCTCTACCAGGTTTCCCGGAAAGTTTTTTTGTTTGTTTTTCCTCTGAGCTACGGGCCCATGGTTTTTCTAGAGTTCTTTTGGGTGTATTGCAGTAGTTAGTTGCAATTTATGTAAGATAAATTTTTTGCTTCTGTAGATGGTTTTATTTCTTATAGGGGTGGTGTTTTGTTTTTTGGTTTTTGGGGATTTTTGGTATTCTAGAAGTTTGCTTTTGTGGATGGTAGTGGGGGAATGTTTTTGAGGGTTGTTTTTATAAGTTGTATTTGATATTGAGAGTGGTTTTGTTGGATTTTTTTGAGTGAGATGATATTTTTATATGGCTTTGTGGTTTTGTTTGTTTGTTGTGTTTCTGAGGGTTGCGTTGTGTTTGTGAAGGATTTGAATATTCCGGAAGCGGTTAAAGGGGTTTTGTCTGAGTGGGGGTATGATTCTTTGTATCCTCCTCAGGTTGATGCTGTTCGAGCGGGTGTTTTGGATGGTGTGAATTTGGTTTTGGCTATTCCTACTGCTTCTGGTAAAACTTTGATTGCGGAGTTGTGTATGGTTAAGAGTGTGTTGAATGGGGGGAAGGCTATTTATCTTGTGCCTCTGCGTGCGCTTGCTAGTGAAAAGTTTGAGGAGTTTGCAAAATGGAAGGGTTTGGGGATTAGGGTTGGTTTGTCTACTGGGGATTTTGATTCTTCTGGTTCTGAACTCGGTAGATTTGATATTTTGGTTTGTACTAATGAGAAGGCGGATTCTCTTTTGAGACATCATGCAGATTGGATTTCTAAGATTTCTGTGATTGTTGCGGATGAGGTTCATTTGATTAATTCTGTGGATAGGGGTCCGACTCTTGAAGTGGTTCTGGCACGGTTAAGGCAGGTTAGTCCCTTTGCCCAGATTATTGCTCTTAGTGCAACAATAAGTAATGCTGTTCAACTTGCGGGATGGTTGGATGCGAAATTTGTTTTGAGTGATTGGAGGCCGGTGATTCTGAAGGAGGGGATTTTTTATAATGAGGTGATTAATTTTTCGGATGGTAGTTCACACAGTGTTCCATTAGTAGATCCGGAGTTATCAATTTGTTTGGCTTTGGATACCGTTAAGAGTAGGGGGCAGGCGCTAATATTTGATTCTACAAGGAGGAACGCCGTCTCAATTGCGAGGCGACTTTCTGGTATTTTATCCGGTTACTTGAGTAGGGCTGAAAAAAAGGCGTTTAATCGTGTGGCGCAGCAAATCCTTCGTGGTGGGGAAATTACGCAAATTTCGAAGCAGCTTTCATCTTGTATTGAGGGGGGTGTGGCTTTTCATCATGCGGGACTCAGTTATAATCAAAGAAAAATTGTGGAGGAGAATTTTAAAAATAATTTAATAAAAGTAGTCTGTGCGACCCCTACTTTGGCTGCGGGGGTTAACCTTCCAGCGAGAAGAGTGATTATTAGAAATTATAGGAGATATGATTCTAACTTTGGTTATAGGTTGATTCCGGTTCTTGAGTATAAGCAAATGGCGGGGAGGGCGGGGAGACCGAAATATGATTCTGAGGGGGATGCTGTTCTTATAGCTAAGAGTGCGGGTGAAGAAAATTTACTTAGAGAGAAGTATATTGAAGGGGCTCCTGAAACTATTGAGTCGAAACTGGCGTCAGAGTCTTTTCTCAGGACTCAGACCCTTGCCACCATTGCTTCAGGTTATGCAAGTGATCGCCAGGGGATTATGGACTTTTTGGAAAAAACTTTTTATGCTTATCAGTTCGGTTCAGATTTTATTGAAATAATTATTGGAGACATTATTACTTTCTTGCTTTCAGAGGAAATGATTAAGTCTCAGGAAAATATTTTAGTTGCTTCACTTTTCGGGAAAAGAATTTCAGAACTATATATTGATCCTATGTCCGCGATGAAAATTAGGGACGGGTTAAAGCTAAAATTAGAGCAAAATACAGATATTGGATATTTACACCTAATTTCCAGTACGCCCGATATGCCACGCCTTTATCTTGGAAGAAAAGATTATAAAGAACTCAGTTATTTTGCAGACGAACATAGATTTGAGCTTCGTGTGAGCCCTCCCGAAGAGTATGAGGATCCGAGTGAATATGAATGGTTTTTATCCGAGTTGAAAATGACTTATTTACTGGAAAGATGGATTAATGAAGCTTCGGAGGATCAGATTATTTCGCAATTTAATGTGGGTTCGGGGGACATTCTTAGGTTTGTAGAGACTGCTGATTGGCTACTTTACGCCACATACGAGATTGCAAAATTATTAAAAATTCGGGATGAACTATCCAATATCCAGCGACTTAGGTTAAGACTAAAGTACGGGGTAAAAGAAGAGCTCCTAGAACTTGTAAAACTCTCAGGAGTGGGAAGGATAAGGGCGAGAAGACTATTCAACGTGGGTCTAAAAACTCTACGGGATTTAGCCTCCGTAAAAGTCGAAGAATTAGCAAAAATTCCTACAATAGGTAAGGAAATAGCCAAGAAAATTAAAACACAATTAAATAATGTGACTGAGGAAGACACTAAAATTTCCTCATTAAACAACGTTCAAAAATCACTGACCGATTTTAAATAAAAAAAAGAAAAACGGTTACAATTTTAAAAGAGATTATTACAAATTCTAGGTCTTAATTAGATTATTCTGATTCTGAGTGAGGTCTTTTTGCGCTTTATTGGAATATTGATTAGTTTCATATGTAAACATTTTTTGTTAAACCCTATATTAGAACTTCCAGTACGGTTTCAGAATTTCCTTGATTTCTAATATGAGTTGCTGTACCTTTTCTCTAATTTTTGGCTCTGGTTCTGTTGACTCATCCTCTAAGATTTCGCCCAAGTTAGCCATATGAGAAATCACGTTAAATATGCTTCGTGGAATAGCTGAAAGATTATAGCCCCCTTCCAAAAACACTGCAACCTTGCCATCACATTTCTGCTTGGCAACATCTAATATGGTTTCCATTATTTTTCCGTGTCCAACGGAACTGATGTTCATGGATGTCAACATATCAGAGTAGTGCGAATCAAAACCGGCTGAAACAAGAATAAATTCCGGATTATACTGGTCTGCTATGGGATATAGTAATTCTCGAAGCACATAAAGATAAGTTTCATCATCTGTTTGCCAAGGAAGCGGAACATTTACCGTGTATCCTTTACCCTCCTTTTCCCCGATTTCTTGATACCAGCCAGATCCAGGATATATTCCCCACTGCTGCAGTCCGAAATATAAAACATCAGGACTATCGTAAAAAGAGTCCTGTGTACCATTTCCATGATGAGCATCAAAATCAACTATAAGAATTCTCTTAATTCCCCAATTTTTAATCATATACCTAGATAAAACTGCTATGTTATTAAATATACAAAAACCATGCCCATGATCATAAGTTGCATGATGCCCTGGCGGCCTTACTAATGCAAAACTATTATTAACCTCACCATCCCTAATTTTTTCTGCGGCCAATAACGCTCCACCCACAGCCCGAAGTGCCACCTCAAACGATTTATTGCCAACAACGGTGTCCGGATCTAGCATTCCTCCGCCCCTATCGCTGAGGTAATTAACATATTTTATATATTCCATACTATGATTCAGAGCAACTATTTCTACCGACGCCTTTTCAGGACTGAATAATTTGATTTCTGGCCTGTTAAAAATTCCCTTATTTTTTAGGAAGTCCATTGTAACTATTAATCTCTTTTTATTTTCAGGATGATTTCCGGTTTCATGCTCTAAATAATCCGGATGATAAATAATACCGGTCTTAGCCAATTTAACCTCACTCCATTTAACTTATAATAAACTAAATTCTACATTATTATTCATTTATTTAAATTATGGGTTAAAAATTCAGTTGTTTATACCTCGTTTTATGTGAAGAATATTCACCTTTTTAGTTCATTACTTTCTGTAAATTGAAAGTGAGATCCTAATTCCTAAAAGAGGGGTGTATAAATATCTAAATCTAATATTTTCTGGGGAGGTTACTATGAAACTTCAATATAAAAAAATACATATTTTATCCTTCATAACTCTAATTCTGGTTCTTATGTTAATTATATGCCAGCATCAAATTTGTTATACCACAAATCTCTTCAATAGTTCGTTAAGTAAGGATGGAGACCTGCAAATCGCATATAGAGGAGAAAATACAATAATAACTGTTAGAATGTTAAACTCAAGTGATCCCATTATAGGGGAACTTACTCTTTTTTATGATCAGTTAAATGACATATTAATTGGTGGTGAATTCACAAATTCTAGTGGATACGCAGTTCTTGACTGGAGCATTCCACCAGATTATCCTCTCGGACAAACCTGTATTAGGGCCTACTGTCCCAATAGACCTGATGCCATAATCGATGTCGATCTCCTTATCAAATCAAAAACAGTTTTTGAAAATCTCACCCACCCCACGTCAGCTCATCCCGAAGAGTATTTGTTGGTCGGAGTAAATCTAATGGATAATAATAACAATTCGATTCCAGACCAGCAAGTAAATCTGTACGATTATCAAAACACTAGCATTGCTGAATCAATTACTAATACATTTGGCTATTGTAATTTATCTTGGGAAATCCCATATGATATGGTTCTAGGAATATACACTTTTGAGATAAGATTTGAGGGCAATGAATTATATGATCCAGTTGAAAGCGAATTTAATGTAACCATAATAGGATCATCTCTTGAAATTATATCAATTAATTTAAACGCCACAGTAGTCAAACCAAATACGCCAATTAGTGTAACTGTGGAAATCACCGATGATAATCCTTTAATATTAGTCAAAATTAATGGGGTGATGCTGGAAAAAGCAGATGGAACCACCTGGAGAGCTACCATAATAGCCCCCTCCGACCCCGGCAAATACTTTTTAAATGTAATTGTTTATTACAACGAAACACCATGTGTCAATAATTCAGATACTTATTTCATAGTTAAAGGAGAGACACTAGACCTTTCAAAAGGAGCATTTTTACTATTTTTAAATAATGACGAGAGTACTCTTGGAAGAAATTTAACATTTCTCTACCCCATTTCTGCACTAGCGATAATTTCAGCAATTGTCGCCTGGAAAAAAAAGAAGCGACATCCAAGCTTTTCTAGAGACTATACGTTAGAGGTTGGTCCGTATTCTTCCTGAAAAAGATAAGGAAATGGTGGGGTTGCCGAGACTTCCAACCCAACCAGTTTAGGATGGCGTTCTTGAACTCGGGATCGCCTGCGTTCAGTGGAGAATATCTGATTCTCCGCCCCAGGCAGGACTCACACCGCCTAAGATTTTAAAGCGGAATTGTACCCATCGGGGGGTCTCGAAGGTTCATACCAAGCTTTCCGGTCTAAGGGAATCTTAAAACCCTCTAGACCACAACCCCACCTAGTATTTAGGACAGAGAACGAATAATATAAATTTTTTTCTATTAGATTACTAAAATTCATAAGAATATCTACACCAAACATACTTATTC